>JALZAB010000167.1 GCA_030948585.1 Chloroflexota bacterium | reverse complement strand
CGTCTCGCTGAGCACGTCGATGCCCACGGCGGCGAGCATGGACCTCGCGACGCCGCCTGCAGCGACGCGCGCCGCGGTCTCGCGCGCGCTCGCGCGCTCGATGACGTCGCGCACGTCCAAGTGGCCGTACTTCAGGGCGCCGGCGAGATCCGCGTGCCCGGGCCGCAAGCGGGTGACCGCGTCCGGGCCCTCGGCCACGGGCGTCACGCTCATGACGCGCTCCCAGTTGACCGCGTCCCGGTTCTCGATCCAGAGCGCGATCGGCGCGCCGGTCGTCGTGCCCTGGCGCACCCCAGCGGTGATCCGGGAGCGGTCGTGTTCGATCTGCTGCCGCGCGCCGCGCCCATAGCCGAGCTGCCGTCGCCGCAGGTCGCCATCGATCGCCGCGGCGTCCAGCGCGAGCCCCGCGGGGACGCCGTCGATGATGACCGTGAGCCCGCTGCCGTGCGACTCACCGGCCGTGAGGAAGCGCACTCAGCTCACCCGCGCGAACAGGGCCTGACGCATGACGTCGACCGGCGCGTCGCGCCCCGTCCAGATCCGAAAGGAAGATGCCGCCTGCTGCAGCAGCATCGGCAGGCCGTCGACCACGTGGGCCCCCGCGGCGCGCGCGCGGGTCACGAGCGGGGTCGGCACCGCCGTCGGGATCAGATCCACGACGACGAGGCCGGGCCGGAGGCTCGCTCCGGCGAGGGGGTCCTCGCCATGGAGCCCGACCGAGGTCGCGTTGACGACCACGTCCACGTCGTCCAGCCGGGTGCGCGCCTCCCAGTCGATGACGATGGCCCCGTGGTCGACGGGGTGCGGGATCGCGCGGGCGAGCGCCTCGGCCCGCTGCATCGACCGGTTGGCGATCGTCACGCGTGCGCCGCGAACGAAGAGCGCGACCAGGATCGCGCGCGCGGCTCCGCCGGCACCCAGGAGCAGCACGCGGGTGCGCTCGAGGTCGAGGTCGCGCGTCGCGTACGCGAATCCGATGGCGTCGGTGTTCGACGCGAGGACGCGCTTGCCGTCGGCGGTCCGGGACAGCGTGTTCGCGGCGCCGATCTCCGCGGTCGGCCCGTCCCACGTCTCGACGAGGGTCATGACCGCCTCCTTGTGCGGGAGGGTCACGTTCGCGCCGAGGGCCGCACCGGACCGGATCCGCTGCACGATCGCCGGCAGTGCGTCGGCGGTGACATCGAGGGCCTCGTACGTATGCGGGAGGCCCAGGGCGCGGAACGCGGCGTTGTGCATCGCGGGGGAGAGCGAGTGCCCGACCGGATGGCCCAGCAGGTACACGACGCTCATTTGTTGCCGTACTTGACCCGGTTCGCCTCTTGTTCCTCGATGGTCTTCGCAAACGCATGGTCCCCCGTGCCATCGCTCTTGGCGACGAAGAAGAGGAAGTCGGTCTTCACCGGCTGCGCCGCGGCCTGCAGCGCCGCGAGCCCGGGGTTGCAGATCGGCGTGGGCGGCAGGCCCGGATTCAGGTAGGTGTTGTACGGCGAGACGAGCTTCAGATCGTCGAGCGAGAGCTCGCCCCAGTCCCCCTTCGCGTACTGGATCGTCGGATCAGCGTCGAGCTTCATCGAGATGTCGATCCGGTGCTGGTACAGGCCCGCGATGAGCGGGCTCTCCTTCCGGTCGCGGGCCTCGCGCTCGACGATGGATGCGAGCTTGACCATGTCGTAGATCGTGGTCCCGCGCGTCACCGCGGCGGTGCGCAGGGCGGGGCCGGCCTTCGTCTCGAACGTGTCGAGGAGCACGCCGATGACCTGGTCGACGGTCGCGTCGGGACGGAGGAAGTACGTGTCCGGGAACAGGAATCCTTCGAGCGGGATCTTCGGATCGAGGCCGCTGAGCACGAAGTTGTTGCGCGTGCCGACCACGGCGGCGGCCAGGAACTCCTTCGCGCCGATCGCCGGGAACGCCTTGTTGACCGCCGTCGCGACCTCGGTGAGCCGCCACCCTTCGATGATGCGCAGGGCGACCTGATCTCCCGGGGCCTTCTGAAACAGTGTCGCGAGATCGCGCGGGCTCAGGGACGCGGACACCTTGTACGTCCCGGTCTGCAGGGAGTTCTCGGTGCCGCTCTCGTACAGGACGTACTTGAACGCGAGGGCCGACTTGATCAAGCCGGCCTTCAGCAGGTCCGCGGCGATGACCGACGCCGTCGCGCCCTTCGGGACCGTGAAGTCGACGGTCTTGCCGTTGGGGTCGGCCGGCGCATCGAGCAGCGGCGCGACCGAAGGCGCGATCACGGCCCGCACCGCGGATTGGCGAAGGAGCGTGTCATGGTCGTCGGCGGCCTGGACGATCGCGTCCGTGGCGAGCGGCCGCGCGATGAGGAAGATGCCGATGGCGGCAAGGACCACCACGAGGGCGAACATCGCCGGCCCGAGGCTCGACCGCTTGCGGGGCGCGCGGACCGGCCGGCGCGGCGGCGCACGCACCGGACCGCGGTACACCGGCGGCGCGTCCTTCATGACCGCGCCTTCCGGGCCGCGAGGAAATCCTCGAGGATCAGCCGAGCGGCACCGGCGTCCGGATCGTCCGCACCGCGGCGCACCGCCTCGATGGTCGTGTTGCGCTCGTCGTACAGCTCGAGCGGGAAGCCCGCGGGAGCGAGGGCTTCCGCGAATCGCCGCACCCGCGCGGCCTGCTCCCCTTCGTCGCCCTGGAGGGTCAGCGGTAGTCCGATCACGAAAACGGCGACCTCCTCGCTCCGAGCGATCGATGCGATCCGTTCGATGTCCGCGGCGAGGCGTCGCGATCGGTGGAGCGTCGGCAGTGCGCGCGTGAGGCCGAACGCGTCATCCCCGACCGCGAGACCGATCCGACGATCGCCAACGTCGAGCGCAAGATAACGCACGTCAGTTCACCGCGATGCGCGCATCGAGCAGCGGCATCCGTGGCCACCAGCTCGGCGAGATCCGCAGGTCGGTCACCTTCAGGCCCTGCGCCGCCAGCAGCTCGCGAGCCTCCGCCGGCGTGCGGCCGGCCAGGGCCCCGCGAACGCGCGCCGGATCAAGCAGCGGCGACTGCGTGCCCGAGGCCGTGACCTTCCAGGTGACGCCGTTGTCGGCCACCGTGGCGGCGGCTCCGAACTGTGCCGTGCGCTCATCCAGCGCGTATCCGGGCGAGGCCATGGTCCGATACCGCTCGGCGGCAGCCTTCGTCGGCTGGTCGGCCGCGACCGCGAATCCCTGCACCGATCCGGTCACTGGAACGTCGAACGTCGCGACCTCTTTGTCGACGACATCGCTCAGGCTCCCTTGCGACGTCAACGACGGCGTCCCGACCCAGATGACCCCACTGCCGCTGAGCTGCGCGGACCATTTGGTCTTCTGCTCGTTCGCCGCGTCGGCCAGGGCCTTGTCGACGTTCGCCTTGACCGTCGCGGCGGTGTAGTCCTCGGCCTTCACGATCGGGATCTTCTTCGTGACTCCGCCGGACGTCGGCGCCGGATTCGTCACGGTGTAGGCGCTGCGATTACTGACGATGATCCGCCCGGCCGCGACGTTCCCCGCTGGTCCGCCGGCGACGGCCTCCACGGCCACGTCGACCTGGCCGAGCACGAGCGTGATCCCGATGATGATGCTGCGGGGCAGGGTCTTCGTCTCGGTCGTCGCGAACTGGATGCGATCGCTCGCCGTACTGGTCTGGACGACGGTGCCCTTGGGGATGGAGATGTCATCGGTGGTCTGGTTGGCGAACCGCACGGAGCCGGTGGCTTTGACGTCTTCGGTCCGCGAGCCGGTGGCGGCGCCGGTCACCTTCGTCGTGATCGTGGCGGCGAGTGGCTGCGCGGGCACGTCGCCGCCCGGTCCCGCGCGGACGGTGAACGTCGCCGCGGGCATCGGGATGGGCGCCACGGAGACGGTCACGGCCGCCGAGGGCAACGTGACCATCAAGAGGACCGCGATCGCCCCGAGCACGCTCGCCGCGATGCCGATGGCCCGGCCGGGTGAGCCGAGCGACGGTGGTGCCCGCCGGGCGGTGATCGCCGCTGCCGCGCGCCGTGGCACGCCGAGCTTCTCGGTCGGATCGAGCTCCTCACGCTCGAGCGCGCCCAGCGATGAGTACGCGGGCACGTGGACGGACGCGGCGATCGACCGCGCGCGCGGATCGCTCGAGACGACCGCAAGCCGGCGTTCCCCGGCCATCGACCGCGCGACCTCGAGGAACACGGCGTTCCGGGCGAACGGCGCGCCCGCGGGGACGACGAACACGATGGGCGCGTCGGTCGGGGCTGCGGCGAGGCGGTCGGCGGCGTCGAGGATCGTCGCGCGCGCGTCGAGGTCGATGACCGTGCTCGTCATGCGTATGCGTCCGCGCCGAGCGCAGCCGCGCCCGCTGCAACGAGGTCGTCCGCGGAGAACGTCGCGTCCGCGACGACGCGCGGCACGAGGCTGATGCGGAGCGGGAGCACCTCCACCGAGCTGCCGCGTTCCGCGCTCGCGGCCGCGGCAAGGGCCGCCGGCAACCGGCCGAGCTCCGTGGGGAGACCGGCGGCATACCAGCGTCCGGGCTGCTCGAGTCCGAGCGACCGCACGGTCGCGACGACGCATTGCGCCCAGACGGCCGCATCGCTGGCGGCCTGGCGCGCGATCAGCCCGTCACGGCCGATCGCGAAGACGCGCGTTCCGGTCACCCGCCCGTCGCGGACCACCGTGACGATCGTCTGGTCCGCGCCGAGTCGGACGAGCCCGGCTTCGGCGATGCCCGATTCGGCGACGAGCCTGCCGAGGGCATACGCACCCGATGTCGCGGTCCCCCGACGCTTCGTGGACTCGAGTGTCGCGGTCGCTCCACCGGCCTGCACGAGCGGCGCGAGGGCCACATCCGTCCGGACCTCGAGGCGTTGGCCGCGGTCACCGACGGGCGATCCGAGCCGCCGGCCATCGAGAATGAACCCCCCGACGTCGCTCCGCAGCTCGGCCGTCGCGATGCCCCGCAGCGCCGGATCGTCGCCCGCAAGGTCACGGGCGGACCGGGCGGCAGCCTCGCGCGCGAGCCTGATGGCCTTCACCGCCTCGCCGGGCGACACCGCAGCCCGCTGGTCCTCACGCTCGAACGTCGTGCTGTCGTGGTACGTGCGGACGTCGTCACCGTCGATCGCGACGACGATCCGCTCGGCATGCACCGTCCGTTCCGCTCCGGCGAACGCCGCCACGAGCGCGGCCCCGACGGCGCGCCGGTCCGCGACGTAGCCGCCACTCATCGCGTTCGCGGGCAGTGGCGCGTGGCCGACCCCGGTGACCCGGAACCGCCCGGACTCACTGTGCCCCACGACGACGCGCACGGCTGCCGAGGCGAGCTCGACCCCGGCCACGCCGGGACTAGCCACGACCTCCGAGCTTTTCGCGCACCGTGCGATCTCCCGCGTCGAGCGCCTCGCGAAGCCGCGCGGGGTCCTTGCCCCCGCCGGTCGCACTGTTCGCGGGCCCACCGCCGCTGCCACCGATGATCGCCGCGAGCTCCTTGACGAGATCTCCGGCGTGGACGCGCTGGACGAGATCCTTACTGACGGCGACGGCGAGCCCCGGCCGGCCGACGTGCGTAGAGCCCAGCACCGTCACGCCCGAGCCGAGCCCGTCGCGCACCCGATCGGCGAGCCCCCGCAGCACCTGCTGGTCGTAGTCGCCCACATCCAGCACCAGCAGCTTCGACCCGTTCACCGATACCGCCTTCGCGATGAGCGCGGTCGCCGTCTGATCGACGCCGCTCTTCTGCAGGGAGGCGAGCTGCTTCTCCAGTCGCTCGCGCGATTCGGCCATCTGCGCGACCGCTTCGGGCAGGCGTGCCGGCGGCACCTTGAGCGCGCCGGCGGCGCGGTCCACCCGATCGCGCATCTCGTGGACCTCGCGGAGGGCCCCCTCGCCCGTGACGGCCTCGATCCGCCGCACGCCCGCGCCGATGGACTCCTCCTTGGTGATGAGGAACAGCCCGATGTCGCCGGTGCAGTGGCAGTGCGTCCCGCCGCAGAGCTCTCGCGACGTTGGTCCGGCGTCGACGACGCGGACCTCATCGCCGTACTTCTCATCGAAGAGGTGGGTCGCGCCCGACGCGAGGGCATCCTGGAGCGGCATCGACTCCGCATGCACGCTCGCGTTGGTGAGGATCGCGTCGTTCACCTGGTCCTCGACCCGCCGCAGCTCGGCGGCCGTCAGCGAACGGCCGAACGTGAAGTCGAACCGCAGGTTGGGCGCATGCACGAGCGAGCCGGCCTGGTGCACGTCTTCGCCGAACAGCCGGCGCAGCGTCGCGTGCAGCAGGTGGGTCGCGGTGTGGTTGCGCATGGTGTGGCGACGGGCCTCTTCGTCCACCGCCGCGCGGGCAAGGGCGCCGGGGCGCAGCACGCCGTCGACGACCTTGGCGCTCATCACGATCACGGCCGCGGCGGCGGTCTGGGTATCCGCGACCAGCGCACGACCCTCGGACGTGGTGATGTCACCGCGGTCCCCCACCTGGCCGCCTCCCTCCGGATAGAAGGGCGTGCGGTCCAGGACGATCTCGACGTCCTGGCCCTCGCGGACCTCATCGACCCGCTGGCCGCCGACGACGAGCGCCCGGATGACGCCGTCGGACGCGAGCTCGGTGTATCCGGTGAACGTGCTCGCGAGGCCTTCCTTCTCGTGCAGGTCCGCGTAGAGCTGGCCGAACCGCATCGCATCCTGCGAGAACTTCGCCGCCGCCCGGCCACGCTGGCGCTGCGCGTCCAGCAGCTTGTTGAACCCCGACTCGTCCACGCCGATCCCCGCAGCCGTCACGAGCTCCCGCGTCATCTCCATCGGGAAGCCGAACGTGTCGTAGAGCCGGAAGGCCGTGTCGCCGTCGATCTCAGGGTGGCCCGATGTCTTCGCCGCCGCGATGGCGGCCGACAGCTGCTCCATGCCGCTCGAGAGGGTGCGCTCGAATTTCTCCTCCTCCGCGCGGATCGTCTCGGCGACCTGTTCGCGATGGGAGGTGAGCTCGTGATAGTGCTTCTGCATCGACTTCACGACCTCGCCCGCGACCTGGGTGATCGCGCCGGTCTTGAGCTCGAGCCTGCGGGCGTGCAGGGCCGCGCGGCGGATGAGCCGGCGAAGCACGTAGCCCCGCCCCTCGTTCGACGGCGCGATGCCGTCCGCGATGAGGAACGCGGCTGCGCGCGCATGCTCCGCGACCACGCGCATCGAGATGTCGCGCGTGGCATCGTCGCCGTACTTCGAGCCGCTGAGCGTCTCGATCCGCTTCATCAGCGGAAGGAACAGGTCGGTCTTGAACGTATCGGTCACGCCCTGGAGGACCTGCGAGGTCCGCTCCAGACCGGCGCCGGTGTCGATGTTCCGCTTCGAGAGCGGCGTCAGGGTGCCGTCCTCCTTGCGGTCGTACTGCTGGAACACGAAGTTCCAGATCTCGAGGTAACGGCCGCAGTTCTCGCCGGGGTCACACGGGTGCGGCGGGACGTTCGGCTGCGGCCCGCGATCGACGAAGACCTCGCTGCATGGACCGCAGAGCCCCGTCGGTCCCGGCGACCAGAAATTCGTGTCGTCGCCCTTCGCGAGATTGCCGAGCCGGAA
>JALZAB010000147.1 GCA_030948585.1 Chloroflexota bacterium | reverse complement strand
ATCGGGGTGGTCGTCTGGCGGCGGAACCTGCTCGCCGGCGTGCTGGCGGGCGTCGCGACCGTCGCGCTGCTGCGCCTGATATAGCTCGCGTCGCAGGTCGCACAATTCCGGCGACCTGAGCGGGGAGTCCGGAGCTCGACTAGACGGCAGGTCCGTTGGAACTAGTCTCCGGCCCTCGTCCTTCGCCTTTGTGCGGTGATGCGGGACCCGTCGGCAGTGTCCGGTGATCGGGCATCAGCGGTCGCGCGGGCGAGGAGCGCGAGGCCCCGGGGTCGCAGGGAGGTGCCTCGGTGAGCACAGTGGGTATCGACATCGGCGCGTACCAGCACGCGGTGGCGGTCTGTCGCGACGGCGCAGTCGAGGCCGAGCGACGCGTGATCAAGATCAGCGCGGGCCGAGCGGGGTTCGACCAGCTGGACCGGCTGCTTGGTTCGCTCGGTCCGGTCGACCGGGTGGTCATGGAGTCCAGCGGCCATTACTGGTTCGCCCTGGCCAGCCATCTGCGCAAGCGGGCCGTACCGGTCGCGGTGATCAATCCGACCAGCTCCAAGTATTTTGCCCGCCGGCGAATGCAGCGGGCCAAGAGCGACCCCGCCGATGCGCGCACACTTGCCGCACTGGCGATGGTCGATCGGCCCAGAACCCACGAGCCGCTCCAGGGCAGCGAGCTGCGCGAGGCCGCGCGCTTTGCGATGGGCCTCGTCCAGGAGCAGGCCCGGGTCTGCCAGAAGATCCTCCGGCTGGTCGACATCGGCTTCCCCGAGCTGCGCGAGGCGTACGACGACCCCAGTTGCGCCTCGGCCCTGGCCCTCCTGCGGGTGGCCCCGACCGCTCGAGCGGCGGCCCGCCGGCGGACCCAGACCCTGGCTGCGGCCCGGACCGCGGGCGGCAGCGTCGTCGGGCCCAAGCAGGCCGCGATCGTCCAGGCGGCCGCGCGCATGACGGTCGCTGCCGCGGAGCTCGAGGCCCAAGTGGCATTCGAGATGGAGCTGCTCATCGCCCAGCATGACTTCCTGGAGCAGCAGATCACCGGGCCGACGAGCGGGTGGCTTCGCTCTTGGATGGCGAGTTGGTCCGCCGGCTGCGGACCATCCCGGGGGTCGGTCCGGCGATCGTGGCCACGCTCATCGCCGAGATCGGTGACATCTTCCGGTTCGACGACTGTGACCAGCTGGTGGCGTTCGCCGTGGTCCATGCCGCCGAGCGCTCCAGCGGGAAAAAGGGTGCCGACCCCGAGACCAGCTGGCCCATGGCCAAGACCGGCAACGCCTACCTGCGGGCGGCCCTGTACCGGATGGCCCTGGTGGGGACCCACCACAACCCGGTCATCCGCCATCACTACCAGCGCAAGCGGGCCGAGGGCAAGTCCAAGATGAATGCCCTCGGCCACTGCATGAAGAAGTCGCTCGCGATCGTCTGGGGCATCTGGCGCGGCGGACACGACTTCACCCCAGAGCCGCCTATCGCTTGACAAGGAGATATGGGACTAGTCGGGCAAACGCTCGAGGAGGACGGCCGGGATGACCCGGTCGGTCTTCTTCTCGTAGTCCTTGAACCCGGGGTTGATGGCCGCGTGCTGGTCGTACAGCCGCCGCCGCTCCGTGCCCGCGGGGACCGGAATGGCTTTCGCGCGGAACGTCTCTGCGCCGACCTCAACGGTCACCACGGGATCCGCCCGGATGTTGTGATACCAGGCCGGATGTTTCGGCGCTCCGCCCATGGACGCGATGATGACGTGGCGGTCGCTGTCCGTCGTGTACACGAGGGGGGTCGTGTGCTGGGTCCCGGTCTTCTTGCCGGTCGTCGTGAGGAGCAGGACGTCGCGGCCGGTGAACGGGCCTTCGGTGATGACGCCGCGGTTCTTGCGGAACTGCGCAATGAGGTCGTCGTTGAATCCCATGCCCCTGGAACACGACGCCGACCCGCCCTGTTCCGGCGCCCGTATCGTTCGCCATCGTGAATGAGCGCCTGCTCGACGGCTCGCTCGAAGACGCTGTTGCGGCGTTGCGGTCGGGCGCGGTGAGCGCAGCGGAGCTGGTCGACGCCGCGCTCCGACGGATCGACGCGCGCGAGCCGGACCTCAACGCGTTCATCGCCGTGACCGCGGACGATGCCCGCCGCCGGGCGCAGCACGCGGACATCGACACGCCGTTCGCCGGTGCGCCGATCGCGCTCAAGGACCTGTTCGATGTCGCGGGCGTGCCGACGACCGGAGGGTCGAGGCTGTTCGCCCAGCACGTGCCCGCCGCGGACGGCGAGATCGCCCGCCGCCTGTTCGCCGCGGGGGCGATCGACCTCGGAAAGACGAATCTGCACGAGTGGGCCTTCGGTGTGACGACGGACAACCCGCACTTCGGACCGACGCGGAACCCGTGGGGACTCGATCGCATCCCGGGCGGCTCGAGCGGAGGCAGCGCCGCAGCGCTCGCGGCCGGCCTCTGCTTCGGCTCGATCGGCAGCGACACCGGCGGCTCCATCCGGATCCCGGCCGCGCTCTGCGGCATCGTCGGCCTGAAGCCGACGTATGGCCGAGTGAGCCTGCGCGGCGCCATCCCGCTCGCCTGGTCCCTGGATCACCCGGGGCCGATGGCCCGCACGGTGCGAGACGCGGCGCTCCTGCTGCAGGTGATCGCCGGCTACGACCCGGACGATCCGGTGTCCGTGGACGTGCCGGTCGAGGATTACCTCGCCGACATCGAAAGCGGCGTCCGCGGACTGCGGATCGGCGTCGTGCGGGGCCGCTTCTTCGGCCGTCTTGATCCGAGCGAGCGTCCAGCCCCAGCGGTCGCGGCGGCCGTGGACGCGGCCGTGACGGTGCTGCAGCGCGAGGGAGCGGATATCGACGAGGTCGAGCTGCCGCGGACCGATGAGCTCCGGAGCACGCAGCTCGTGATCATCGGCACCGAGGCCGCTGCGTACCACCGCGAGCGGATCGCGGCAGAGCGCGCCGGCTACGGCAGGGACGTCGCGCAGCGGCTCGACGCGGGCGCCGCACGGACCGGCATCGAGTACGCGGGCGCGCGCCGCGCGCGGGACGAACTCCGCCGCGCATACGCGGCGGCGCTCAGTGAGTGGGACGCCATCCTGCTGCCGACGACGCCGATCACGGCACCGCTCCGCGAGGGGCAGGACGCCCTGGGCGCCGCGGCCATGCTCACGGTGTGCACCTCGGCGTTCAATCTCACCGGCCTGCCCGCGATCTCGATCCCCTGTGGCGCCGACGCGGACGGTCTGCCGATCGGGCTTCAGCTCGTCGCCCGACCGTGGTCCGAGGCGCGGCTACTCAGGGTCGCGCGGGCGTACGAGCGCGCGACGTCATGGCATGAGCGGCGGCCGCCGCCAACAGGATCGCGGTGATCTGCGCGACCGGCTCACCTGGATCCGTGGAGCCGAAGATGAAGACGGCCAGCAGGGCGACGAGGGCGCCCACGACGAGGAGACAGCCGCAGCCGGTGATCGTCTAGTCGGAGGCTAGCGCCGCCCGCACGCGCAGCCGCCGCCGCCGCTGTCGAGCTTCGCGTTGCGGACGGTGAACCCACCGCCCATCAGTGCATCGACGAAATCGATGGTCGCGCCGTCGACGTAC
>JALZAB010000126.1 GCA_030948585.1 Chloroflexota bacterium | reverse complement strand
GCCGGCTCAGCATCGTCCTCGCGATCTCGACCGGCATCTTCCTCGTCGAGCTGCTCGGCGGGATCGCGACGAACAGCCTCGCGCTGCTCGCCGATTCGGCGCACGTCTTCGCCGATGTCGCAGGTATTGGACTCTCGCTCGCCGCGATCTGGCTTGGATCCCGGCCCACCAGCACCGCTCGCACCTTCGGCCTCTTCCGCGCGGAGATGCTCGCCGCCGTGCTCAACGCGCTGCTCCTCTTCGCCCTCGCCGCGTTCATCCTCATCGAGGCCGCTCGGCGGTTGGCGGGCGCCTCCGGACCCGAGATCGCCGACGGGCCGATGCTCGCGGTCGCGTCGGTGGCGCTGTTGGCGAATCTTGGGTCGGCGTGGCTGCTCCGCGGCGGCCAGGCGACGAGCCTGAACGCGCGCGCTGCCTTCCTTGAAGTGCTGGGCGACGCGCTCGGCGACGCGGCGGTCATCGTCGCGGCGCTCGCGATCCGGTTCACCGGATACGCCCGGGCCGACGCGATCGCTTCAGGGCTGATCGGCCTTCTGATCCTGCCGCGAACGTGGGGTCTGCTCCGGGATGCCGTGGACGTTCTTCTCGAAGCCACCCCCCGCAACGTGAGTCTGGAGAGAGTGCGGGGCCACATCCTCGAGGCGCCGGGCGTCACGGACGTGCACGACCTCCACGCATGGACCATCACCAGTGGCAAACGTGGTGTCAGCGCACGTCATCATCGACGACGACACGAACGCTCCCGACGTGCTCGACCACCTCTGTCGCTGCCTCGCGAGCCAGTTCGATATCGAGCACTCGACATTCCAGCTCGAGACGCGCGATCGTCGCCGCCTGGAGGACGCCACACACGCCTGACCGACGCGACCAATCGGAGGAAGTGCACCTTACCGGCCTGCGATCAAGACTGCGACTCACGGTGGATTACCGCGGCGCATTGGGCGTCGTGGACGTTGAGCCGTTCGACCGGTTCCGGTTCGGGATCAATGTGGACACCGACGCGTCCGACGCCGACGTCGCTCGGCTGAAGCGTCTCGCCGACGAGCGTTGCCCAGCGATCTGGGCGATGGACCACCGGGTCCCACGCACCACCGAGGTGCGCAAGACCTAGCTCGGTACGCGGGCGTAGACGGTCACACCACGGGTCTCGAAGTCCTTCGCGTCGCTCTCGTGCTTGCTGCCCGAGAAGACGTCGACCTCATTCGAGATCACGACGTCGACAAATCCCGCCTCCTCGAGCAGCACCGGCCACTCTGCATCCAGCAGAGCACCGGCAATTCAGCCGCTCCAGAGCGCAATGTCGTCCTTCGCGTCCTGCGGCACTTCCTTGTGGACGAGGATGTCGCCGATCTGGATCCGGCCGCCCGGCTTGAGCACTCGGCGCATCTCTCGGAATACCGCTCGTTTGTCGGGGCAGAGGTTGACGACCCCATTGCTGATGATGACGTCGGCGGCGCGGTCATCAACGGGCAGCGCTTCCGCGAATCCAGCTCTGACCTCCACGTTCGCGAGGCCGAGCTCGCGCGCGCCATCCGCGGTCTTGGCTCGCATCTCCGGCGTCATGTCGACGGCGATGACCCGGCCCGCGGGGCCGACCTGCTCCGCGGCGATGAGCGTGTCGAGCCCGGCGCCGCAGCCGACATCCACGACCCGCTCGCCCGGATGCAGCGCACCGAACAGGAACGGATTCCCCATGCCTGCGAACGACGCGACGGTGGCGGTGGGCAGCCGATCGATGACCTCGCTCGCGTAGCCGAGCATCAGCGTTAACGGACGTCCGGTGTGGAAGTGAAAGCCGAGCTCGGGGTTGGTGGCGACCTCGGTGTACTTCGCGGCGATGGCGCGCCGAAGGACCTCGCGGTCTACACGGGCTACGCCGACCTCGCTCATTCCGGTCCTCCTTGTCCGCGTGGGCCTAGTTTGCGCGTTCGGCGTCGCCGAAGCGCATGCGCCCGAGGAGAGCGAGTCCCAGCGCACCCGCCAGGAACAGCAATGACCCGCCGATCCAGAACAGCGGCTCCACGCCAAGCCGGTCCACCACGATCGCCCCGAGCCCGAGCGACAGCAGGCGCATCGCGCTCCAGCTCACGTCGAGCAGGGTGAACACCCGGCCGCGGATGGCCTCGGGGATCGCGCCCTGGATCGTGCTGTTGAACACGACCATCCCGGTGCTCGTGTTGAGGCCGTAGACGAACAGGATGAGGAGCGCGACCGGCAGCGGGGTGAATACGGCGATGAGCACGTCGCCGGCCCCGCGGATGAGGTACGGCACGAACAGCCATCTGGGGTTCCGATAGTCACGCGCGAAGGTGTTCGGGATGAGCGGGCCGACGAGGGCGCCGGCGCCGATCGCGCCGATCAGCCAGGCGAATCCCTGCGGCGGCTGGTGGAGGTGCCGCTCGGACAGCACGACGAGCATCGCGCCCGTCGCACCGACGGCGAACGATGCGAGCGATTGCACCAGCAGCAGCCGCGACACGAAGAAGTCACGCCGGGCGTAGTCGAGGCCCGCGCGAGCATCCGCGAAGAATGACCCGACGCCGCGACGGACGCCCCCGCCGAGCTGCCCGGCATGTGCCGGAACGGTCAGCGTCGCGATGAGCGCGGCAGAGAGCGCAAAGCTCGCCGCGTTGAGCGCGAACGCGGGACCGGTCCCGACGGTCGCGATGAGCCCACCGGCGATGGACGCCGCGACGATCTGGACCAGCCGGCCGGTCGACCACGACACCGAATTCGCCGCGAGCCGCTGCTCGGGTGTGGTGAGGACGGGAATGACCGCGCTCACGGTCGGGTTGAAGAACACCCCGCCCGCGGCGAGCCCGGCTGCGACGACGTAGGCGTGCCAGACGCCCTGCGGCCACAGCAGCGTAAGGACGAGCGCCGCGCGGAAGAGGTCCGAGCCGATGAGGATCGCCTTGCGGCTGAAGCGGTCGATGACGACCCCGGCCACCGGTCCGAGCACGAGCACCGGGACGATCTCGATGGCGACCAGGCCCGCGACCGCGAGGCCCTGGCCCGACAGCTGGAACACGAGCACGACCAGCGCGATGTAGTGGAGCGTGTCGCCAAAGCTCGACCCGAGCTGGCCAAGCCACAGCGGAAAATAGCGCCGGCTCCGGATCACGGCCGCGTACGACCCGCCGACGCCCACGAGCCGAGCGGCGATCAACCGTCCATCATCGCGAGCATCTTGAACCCGCCGGTGCGCCAGGCCCGGATGAGCAGCACCGCGGCCAGCCCGAGGAACAGGACGTCGAGCACCGTCGTGTAATTCAGCGTCAGGGACGGCTCGGCGACGAGCGCGTTGCGCTCATGCGGGATGAGGCCGAGCGCGCCGAAGACCAACTCGACGACCAGTCCCGCGGCGGCCATCGCCGCGTAGAAGGTGGCGAACAGGAACACCGTCATCCACGTCCCGTAGTACCGGCGCTTGATCGACAGGATCGGGAGGATCAGCAGGTCCGCGAAGATGACGCTGATCACGCCCCCGAAGCTGATGCCGTTGTTCCAGAGCACCGCGGCGAGTGGCACGTTTCCGATCGAGCACACGAAGCTCACCACCGACACGACCGGCCCGACCAGCGGACCCCAGAGCAGCGCGAGCTGCGGCTGGTCAGTCAAGAAGAACGCCTTCCAGAAGGTCTCCGGCACCCACGCCGCGACCGCGCCGGCGATCAGCAAGCCGAGCACGACGTCGCGCAAGACCGCGGCCCAGTTCATAACGAACAGGTGGCTGATGGCCGTGAAGCCCTGGCCGGAGAAGATCTTGTGGCGAAGCGTCCCTTCGCGCACCGACATGTCCATCGCCGCATGACCCTCCATCGAGCCGTGCAGCCCTTTCTCCGCCTGCCCCCGGGCACTCGCGACGCGCGGCGTCTTGAGGAAGGCTCGGAAGAGCAGGGCGAGGATCACGATCATGATCGGACCGCCGACAAACTCCGCAGCCGCGAACTGCCAGCCCATCAGGATGACGAGGATGATGCCGAGCTCGATCACAAGGTTGGTCGACGCGATCTCGAACGCCATCGCAGCGGTGAAGTTCGCGCTCTTCTGGAACAGCGAGCGCGCAAGCGCGACCGCGGCGTACGAGCACGAGGAGCTCGCGGCGCCGAGCAATGCTGCAAGACCGAGGGAGCGCGGGGAATCGTCAGGGAGGAGCCGGCTGATCTGCTCCTTCGAGACGACCGCCTCGACCGCTGCTGACAGGACGAATCCGAGGATGAGCGCCCAGAGGATCTCCCAGGTCATCGCGAACGAGATGGAAAGTGCGTGGAGGACCGCGCCGAGGAGATCCACGGGAGCTAGTGCGCGGCGGCGGCGTCACGCTCCGCGTCCAGCTGGGCGACGATCGCCGGGTAGGCGTCCGAGAGGCAGCAGCGACAGGACGCATACCAGCGGCGCATCCCATCGTCGATGACGGCCTCCCCGGACGGGGTCGTGGCCACGACCGTGGCGGCATCGGCCTTCGCGGCCCACTTCGGCGGATCGGCGTTGAACGCCTTGACGCATCCGTTCGAGCAGAAGGCATACGTTCGGCCCTCGTGCTCGACGGTCCGGCCCTTCGCCTGGGCGTCCGCTACGACGACGACCATGTCACAGATCGGGTCAAGCATCTGCTCGGGCGCCTTCGCTCCGCTCACGGGGTCATCCTATCCTCGAGGCGACCGGAGGTGACCTGATGCCCGATATCCACTCGATGATGGGCGGCGGCGCGATGATGGGCTGGTCGATGGCGCTGATGTTCCTGCTGCCCTTGCTACTCATCGGCTTGCTGGCGCTCCTCGCCGCCCAGGTCCTCCGCGCCAACCGGCCGGGATCGGTCGACGCGAGCGCCGACGCGCCACTCGCGATCCTGCAGCGGCGCTATGCACGCGGGGACATCGGCGCCGACGAGTACGAGCGGATCCGTTCAGCGATCACGAAGACGTAGACCGGGTGCCGCGACGCTCGCAACGCGCCCGGCGGGCCCAACGGCGGCCCTGGCGCGTCTGGCTCGCCGCCGCGGCCGCGGTCCTCGCGCTCGGCGGCGGATGGTGGCTCTTCACACGCACGCCGGCGAGC
>JALZAB010000123.1 GCA_030948585.1 Chloroflexota bacterium | reverse complement strand
AAACCCGGGTATCGTGCGCCGATGCCCAGCGCCATCCGCGAGGACCTTCGCGCGCGCGGCTTCCAGCTGCCGGACTACGACGGCGGCGGGCTCGTCAACGTCGCGGCGACCGTGCTCGAGCTCTGCGGCGCGCGCGGCGCTGCGGACCCGCCGGTCCTGCGCGGTATCGATCCGGAGCTGCTGCGGGGTGTTCGGAGCGTTCTCGTCGTGCTCGCCGATGGCCTGGGCACCGACCAGCTCCGCCGCCTCGCGAAGGCCGGCGACGTGCCGTTCCTCGCGCGCATCCTGGACCGCGCGTCGCGTCATGACGCGGCGCAGTTGATCGAGGCCACGACGATCTTCCCGTCGACGACGGCCGCGGCCGTCACCACGATGCAGACGGCTCGCACGCCACAGGAGCACGGCAACATCGCCTACTTCCTCTGGCTGGAGGAGTTCGCGGCGGTCGCGCAGATGCTGCGCTGGGGACCGGCGGCGCAGCGACGCGGCTCGTTCTTCGACGATCGTTCGATCGACCCGCGAGCGTTCACGAAGGTGCCCTCGATTCACAAGGCGATCCGGGACAATGGCGGACGGTCGTACATCGTCGAGCCCGAGATCTTCCGCAATGAGGCGATGACGCGGATGCACGCGGCGGAGGCGACGTACGTCGGCTACCTCCTCCCCTCCACGATGGGCGTGCGCGTTCGCCAGCTGCTGGACGGCCGTGCCGAGGACGATTCGCCCGTCTACATCTACGCGTACTGGGCCGGGGTGGACACCGTGGCGCACTGGTATGGACCGCGGGGGCCAGAGCACGCCGCGGAAGCCGCGTTGCTGGATCGCGATCTCGAGCGGGCGCTCGGCGACCGCGCTGCCGGCGACACGCTCGTCATCCTCACCGCGGATCACGGGCATGCGAGCGTCGACCCCGACCGACTGATCGACCTCGAGGCCGACGCCGAGCTGCGCGCGCTCCTACGGAATCCGATCGCGGGCGAGCCGCGGCTCGTGTTCCTCCATACCGATCGCGCTGCGGAGGTGAAGGCGTACCTCGAGCATGCGTATCCCGGGACCTTCGTCCTCCTTGACCGCGATGACGCGATCGACGCGGGTCTGTTCGGCCGCGGTGACGGCACCCTGGCTCGCGCGCGGATCGGTGAGGTGCTCGCGATGATCGCCGACGACCGCGCCGCATCCGTGGTGCGCGTCGATGGTCAGGTGGTGCTGCATCGCGGCGCGCACGGCGGCATGACACCAGACGAGATGCGCATCCCTGTCCTACTCTGGCGCGCGTAGTGGCCGTCTCCTCGTACCTTCCCGATGTCGCCGGCGGCCTGGTCGCGGCGGCATCGTTCGTCGATGACGACGCGGCCGTGAAGGCGCTCGAGCTGCTCAACGCGTCGGACGTGCTCCCGCAAGAGCTCTCGGTCATCGCCCGCGATCCCGCGCGCGCGGCCCGTATCGCGGGCGATCGGGCGTGGCGCCCGGGGAAGGGCGTCCACGGCCTGGCCCGGCTGCTCCCGCGTCCGGGCGGCGGGCTGCCCAAGCCGCTTCGCGAGCGCTACCGGGCGGAGCTCGCGGGCGGCAACGTGATCGTCGTCGCGGCGGCCGGGGGACAGCCGGCGGACACCCTGGCCGCGCTCCTCACCCGAGCCGGCGGTCGCTTGGTCGACCAGTGGTGGCAGACGCCCGCCGACCTCTTCGCGCCACCGGAATCAGGAGGCCCGTTCTAGCCAACTGGCACGTTGCCTGCTTGTCTCCTGCCTGAGCGCACGGAATGCACCCGTAGCGCAGTTTGCGGAGAGGAGAACAGCGCTCATGGGACAGACCAATGTCAACACGCCCGGTGGCGGAACAGGCGACGGTGGCTTCGGCGCGGGCATGATCATCGGGATCATCCTGCTCATCCTCATCGTCCTCGTCCTCATCGTGTACGCCGGCCCGAAGATCTTCACCACGCCAACCAACACGAAGTCGTTCCTCGACCTGCTTCAGGCGATCGCCGCCTAGCACCCCAGCGAGTCAGCTTTATCGCCGCCCGGCGCTCGGCCGTCCCGAGCGCCGGGCGGCGTTTGCTAGTTTCATTGCGTGCGCATCGAACGCCCGCAACCCGACAAGCGCCAGAAGCGGCCCGGCGACGACATCTTCGTCGGCGAGGTCGCGCTGCAGACGATCATCGGCGATGAGGCTCGGGACCTCCGGTTGACCGAGGTGACCTTCCGCGACGGCGCGCGGAACAGGCTCCATACCCACACCACGGATCAGATCCTGATCGTGACCGCCGGCGAGGGGATCGTGGCGACGGAGCACGAGGAGCGGCCCGTGCACGCCGGCGATGTCGCGTACATCCCCGCGGGCGAGCGTCACTGGCATGGCGCGAAGCCGGGGGCCGACATGACGCATCTCGCGGTGCTCGGCAACGGCAAGACCTTCATCGTGGCGGACGATCGCCCGGCGGATTAGCCCGCCGCGATCACGGCTCACGCGCGTTGAACGAGTACACGGCGAGCGCGAGGATGAGCGCGACCCAGCCGACCACATACAGCTCGAAGGACAACGGCGCGGCCGCCGACGCGTAGAACGGGTTCGCCGCAGCCGCCGGTCCGGCCTGCACGCCGGTGGCGATGAGCGCCTGCGGCTCGAGGGCGTAGACCGCGCCGCGCCAGAGCCCGTCGGTCGGGAGGATGAGCTTGATCGCCGTGCCGGCGTGGGTGATGCCCGCGTTGTCGAATGCCGCACCGATGCCGCCCACGATCCCGCCGATCCAAGCGATCCCGAACAGCACGAGGGCGATCACGCCGCCCA
>JALZAB010000120.1 GCA_030948585.1 Chloroflexota bacterium | reverse complement strand
ACCAGGCGACCTCCAAGTCTGGGGTCGCCGTCGGGGCACCGGCACCGGCTCAGGGCGGCGGTGAGGTCGGCAGCAATGGCAGCCTGCCGGTCCCGCAGGTCTTCGATCCGACCCGCTCGATCATCCTCACTGCGAACATCGCGATGAAGGCGACCGATCCATGGGCGATGTCCGACAAGGTCCAGCTCGTGGCAACGGGCACGGGCGGCGATGTCATCGGCCTGAGCCAGAGCGGGTCGGGTGAGCAGCGAGTGGCGAGCCTCGTCATCCGCGTGCCCTCCGATCGCTTCACCGACGCCCTGCGTCAGCTCCGCGCGCTCGACGCCGAGGTCGTTTCATCCAACGTCGACGGCAAGGACGTCACCGATCAGTTCGTGGATCTCAAGGCCCGCCTCACCGCGAAGCAGGCCGAGGAGCAGCGCTACAACGCGTTGCTCGCGCGCGCGGGCACCATTGACGAGATCCTCAAGATCGACAGCGCGCTCTCGAACGTCCGCACCCAGATCGAGCAGCTCCAAGGACAAGTGAATTCGATCGCGACGCGGACGCAGTTCTCGACCGTCAGCGTGTCGATCAGCCCGTCGGTCGTACCGGTGGTCACGCCGGGCGGCGCATGGGATCCGGCGAAGACGGTGGCCCAGGCCCTCGCGACCTTCGCGGCCGTGCTCCGCGGCGCCGCGGACGCCGCCATCTGGCTGTTGGTCTTCGGCTGGCTCCCGCTCGTCGGACTCGCGCTCGCGTTCGTGCTGACCCGCGGTCGCCGGCAGGTCCGGCCGGTGGTCTAGCGGCCGAGCGTGGACAGGGGGTCGATGGGCTCGCCGTGCTGGTAGACGGCCCAGTGCAAGTGGTAGCCGGTGGTCATGCCGGTGAGCCCCACCGCGCCGATGCGATCACCCGTCTGCACGACGTCACCGGCCTTGATGGTCGGTGCGAGCGGTCCGGCGTCGAGGTGCGCGAACAGCGAGACCAGACCGTTGTCGTGCGCGACCACGACCACCTGGGCGCCGTCCATCATCGCCCCAACGAAGACCACGCGACCGCGGGCTGGTGCGATGATCGGCGTTCCGGCAGGATCGATGATGTCGACTCCCTCGTGAAAGGCCAAGTAGAACGTGCCGCGATACGTGCGCGAGGGCTCGAAGCCGAAGTCGGTCGGCCCGAACGGCTGGCTGATCTCGCCCGCGAGCGGCAGGGTCCAGAACGCCGCCGGAGCGAGGACGGTGGCGCCGTTCGCGATCAGCTGGGCCTGGAACGCATCGGTGGCCGCGACCTGGGCCCGCAACGCCGTGAGGGCCTGCTCGTCGCTGACGTTCGTTTCGGCGCGGCCGAGGCCGCCCCGGACCCGCGGATCGGCGACGGTCGCCAGGAGCGACTTCGCGACATCCCCCTCCGCGATCGCGGCCACGACCTGCAAATGGAGGCTCGTCTGCTGATCGGCGATCGCGGTGGCAGTCTTGATGAGGAGGTCGTACGAGGCGAAGGTGCGCGGGAGGGATCGCGCGAGCGGCACGGCGCGCGCCGGCGTGGTGGTGCCGTCGTCCGCGCTGGACTGCGTGCCGAAGGCAAGCAGCAGCATGACCGCGGCGAGGCAGATGTAGAGGGCCCGTAGTCGGGCAGTTCGGATGGTCATCCCTTCCCGTTCCGAACTTTGGCGCTGTCCGCTCTGTCAGCGGCGGTTTGGTGACCCAACGGTCAGGACGACAGACGCTCGCTTTGTCGCTATGCGGTCGAGCGTGCGAATTCGTGCGTGAAATTCATCGAACCGATCCGCATGGGTCACCCTTCTACGGCACCTGACTGATGTGCGCGCACCGTACGCCGGGCCACCGCCCGTCGATCCCGACACGGCGTTGATCCCGTACGGGGCCTCGGTCGGTCGTCTTATCCTGCGCCCCGTGTCCGATGACGTGCGGATCCGCCCGATGACCGAGCTCGATATCGAGGGCATCACCCGGATCGATGAGCGCATCACCAAGAACTACCGCCCGGCCGTCTGGGAGCAGCGCGTCGGCTACTACATGCGGCGCGATGCGGAGTCGTCACAGGTCGCGGAGGTCGCGGGTCGGGTCGCGGGCTTCATGATGGGTGAGGTCCGTGGCGGCGAGTTCGGCCTCGAGGAGCCGACCGGCTGGATCGAGTTCTTCGGCGTGG
>JALZAB010000022.1 GCA_030948585.1 Chloroflexota bacterium | reverse complement strand
ACATCGATGACCTGATCAACCGGGCCCTCGTGTACGCCGCGACCACGGCGGCCGTCGCCGCGGCGTTCTTCGGTGGCATCGTGGTGCTGCAGCCGGTCCTGCGGCCGGTCACCGGCGGCTCGGAGCTGGCGGTCGCCATCTCGACGCTCGTGTGCTTCGCGCTGTTCCAACCGGTCCGGCGGCGCGTGCAATCGGCGGTCGATCGGCGCTTCTACCGCTCCCGCTACGACGCCGCGCGCACCCTCGAGGACTTCAGCATCCAGCTCCGCGATGAAGTGGATCTGACCGCCGTGCGCACCGATCTGGTCGAGGCCGTGCACCGCACGGTCCAGCCGGCCCAGGTCGGGCTCTGGCTCAAGGACCATCGGTCGTGAGCCGGCGGACCCCGCGGTCGCTCCGGGGTGTGGGCATCGTCTTCGCCGGGGCGATGACGGTCGGTGACCACGCGATCGACGCAGCCGGGTGGCCGCGCCGATGAGCTGGCGCGCGGCGCGGACCCTCGCCTGGGGCGCACTCGGCCTCGACGTGCTCGTGATGATCGGCGCAGCGGTGATCGATCGCGACCTGGTCGGTCCGGTGGACCTCGTGACGAGCCTGCCGAACGTGTTCTTCGCCTCGATCGTGAGCTTCGGACTGCTCGGCGCGCTCATCATCACCCGCCAGCCGGCGAATCGATACGGCTGGCTCATGAGCGCGATCGCGTTCATCCACGCCCTGGGCTACGGCGCCGCCGCGGCCGGGGCGGACCTGTTGTACCGCGACCCGGCCCCTCGTCCGGGTGGGGTCGGCCTGGCCTGGTTCTTCGTCTGGAGCGCGACGCTCCACTACGCGCCGTCGGTGACGTTGGTGTTCCTGCTCTTCCCGAACGGCCGACTGCCCTCACCGCGCTGGCGTCCGCTCGCCGTGCTCACGGCGATCGCGTTCGTGGTCGCGCCGGTCGGAGTCGCGACGCTCGACGGTCCGCTCCCGGTGTTCGATGGGGTCCTCAATCCGTTCGGGGTTCCCGGGCCACTGCCGCTCGCCCTCGTGGGAAGCGCGACCATCCTGGCTGCGATCTGCGCGGTCGGATCGATCACGTCGCTCTTCGTCCGGTACCGTGGCGCGCGGGGCGTCGAGCGCCAGCAGCTCAAGTGGATCCTGTACGGAGGCGCGACCTCGGTCGTCGCGATCGGGGTCATCTTGGGCCTCGGGATCCCGCTCACCGCGGCCACCACCGTGATCACCGGTGCCTCGGTCGTGCTCGCGGCCGCGGCCGGGGTCGCGATCCTCCGCTACCACCTGTATGACATCGACCTCCTCATCAACCGGACCCTGGTCTACGGTCTGACCACCGCGGGCCTGGGCGCCGCGTTCTTCGCCGGGATCGTGATTCTCCAAACCGTCCTTCGCCCGATCACCGGCGGGTCGGAGATCGCGGTGGCCGCCGCGACCCTGGGCAGCGTCGCGCTCGGCGGTCCCCTCCGCCGGCGGGCCCAGGCCGGCGTTGACCGGCGGTTCTACCGGTCGCGGTTCGATGCGGCACGCACGGTCGACGACTTCTCCGCGCGGCTGCGCGATCAGGTTGACCTTGATGCGCTGCGGGCTGACCTCCTGCACACCGCCGCCGACACGATGCAACCGGCGCACGCCGGGGTCTGGCTGCGCGAGCGGACCTGGTGACCACCCGGCCACGGCGTCCGGCCGTAACGATTTCCGGACGCGCAGCCGATAGAAAGGAGCGCAGATGCTGACCCTGACCAGGACGTTCCGACGGATGACCGGGCGACGACCAGCTGCGGTCGGCGGACCGGCGACGCGCCCGGGACTCCGGACCCAGATCCTCGAGACGCCGCCGATCGACATCGCCCCGAATGACCCGATCCTCAGCTACTTCCACGCCGGGTCCGGGGCCGTCGCGATCGACGATCTGGCCCTCGACTCGCCCGCGGCCAGGGCCCTTCGCCAGGCGGGGGTGAAGCTGGTCGTGCCGCTGATCAGCCAGGGCGAGCTCATCGGGCTCCTGAACCTCGGCCGTCGGCTCTCCGATCAGGACTACTCGACCGACGACCGCCGGCTGCTCGAGAAGCTCGCCGCGCAGGCCTCGCCGGCGGTCCGGGTGGCGCAGCTCGTGCGCGAGCAGGAAGCCGAGGTCCGAGCGCGGGAGCGGATCAGCCAGGAGCTGCGGGTCGCGCAGCTCATCCAGCAGCAGTTCCTGCCGAAGACCCTCCCCGACCTGCCGGGCTGGCAGATCGCCGCGTTCTACCGGGCCGCGGCCGAGGTCGGGGGCGACTTCTACGACTTCATCACCCTGCCCGACGACCGGATCGGACTGGTCGTCGGCGACGTGACCGGGCATGGGGTCCCGGCCGCCCTGGTGATGGCCACGACCCGGAGCGTGCTCCGGAGTGAGGCCCCCCGGCTCGTCGCGCCCGGCGCGGTGTTGGCCCGGGTGAACGATTTCCTCCACGCCGACATCCCCCAGAACATGTTCGTGACCTGCCTGTACGCGGTCCTTGATCCCGCGACCGGCGCGCTCACCTACGCGAATGCCGGTCACGACCTCCCCTTCGTGCGGCGGGGGGCCGAGGTCCTGGAGCTGCGGGCGACCGGGATGCCGTTGGGCGCGATGCCCGGGATGCGCTACGAGGAGAAGGCGGCGGTACTCGGTCCCGGCGACGTGATCGTGCTGCACAGCGACGGCCTGGCCGAGGCCCACGATCCCGGCCGACAGATGTTCGGCTTCCCCCGGATGCGCAAGCTCATCGGCGAGCTGGGCAGCGGCCACGAGCTCATCGACGGCTTGCTCGAGTCGCTCCACGCGTTCACCGGCCCGTCCTGGGAGCAGGAGGACGACATCACGTTGGTGACCTTGGCCCGGTCCTCGGCGCACGGCGAGGGCGAGCACGTCCTGCTCGAGTTCGAGGAGCCGAGCGCCCCGGGCAACGAGCGTCGGATCATGGACCGGGTCGCATCGGCGGTCCGGGACGTCGGCCTCGAACCGAAGCGGTTCGAGCGGCTGAAGACCGCGGTATCCGAGGCCGCGATGAACGCCATCGAGCACGGCAACCGGATGAACGTCGAGTTGCCGGTCCACATCCGGGTCAGCCGCACCGGCGACGAGCTCCTCGTCCGGATCGTGGACAACGGCGGCGGGCGGGATATCCCGGAGCCCGAAACCCCGGACCTCGAGGCGAAGCTGCAGGGTCTCCAGAAACCCCGCGGGTGGGGACTCTTCCTGATCAAGAACATGGTTGACGACATGCGCGTGCACACGACGAACATGCACCACTCGATCGAGCTGGTGATGAAGCTCGATCGGATGAAGGGAGCGAATGATGGCCACGACGCCTGAGGTGACCGCACCGGTGCGCTACCGCGACGGGGTCGCGGTGGTCGACCTGCCGCCGCAGATCGACTCCACCGCCGAGCGCGCATTGAACGACGCGTACGCGACCGCCGTGGGGCATGGCGCCACCACGGTGCTCCTGAACTTCGGCGGGGTCGAGTTCCTCTCGAGCACCGGCATCGCGCTGATCGTCGGGATCCTCGCCCGGGGCCGGAAGGACGGCCGCGCGATCACCGCCGCCGCGCTCTCCGACCACTACCGCGAGATCTTCGAGATCACCCGCCTTGCGGACTTCATGACCATCTACGCCGACGAGCAGACCGCGTTGAAAGGGGACGGAGCCAGATGACCGCAGCGACGACCAACACCACGGCAGACCGCATCGACGAGCGCACGGTGGTGATCCGCGTGCGCGGGGACGTGACCGCCGCCTCGGAGGCCCCGCTGATGGCCGCCTACGGGCAGGCGGGAGAGAAGACCAAGACCATCGTGCTCGACTTCTCGGCTCTGGATTACATGAACAGCGGCGGCATTGGGCTGCTCGTGACGCTGCTCGTCCGGGCGAACCGGCAGAAGCAGAAGCTCCTGGCCTGCGGGCTCAACGATCACTACAAGCAGATCTTCGAGCTCACGCGCCTCGATGAGGCGATCGGCATCCACGACAGTGAGGAGGCCGCACTCGCGGCCGCCAAGGCGTAACGGAGGACGGCGATGGCACGCGATGATGCGAACTGGGCGAAGCCGACCAAGAGCCTTGAGGTCACCGATCGCGACGGTGCACTGAACGCGAATGTCCGCGGGCGCAAGCTCAACCCGGCCAACGGGGGGTTCGGCCGCCTCTATCAGAAGACGTTTTCGGTCCGCCTCACCGGCGCGGACGTCACTCCGCAGGAGGTCATCCGGGTGTGGAAGACCGAGTTCGCCTCGTTCTGGCCGAAGGGCCAGCGGATGTTCCTCCCCGCGACCGGCATCGCGCCGGGTGAGGTCGGCCTCATCAACGCGTCGCTGCCCGGCGCGCCGACGATGGCCACCGGGGTCCTGGTGATCTATGCCGACGACGAATCGTTCAGCTTCATGTCCCCGGAAGGCCATCCGTTCGCCGGGCCGCTCACGTTCAGCGCGCACAGCGACAACGGCGTGACTGTCGTGCAGGCCCACGAGCTGACCCGCGCGAGCGACCCGCTGTGGGAGCTGATGATGATGATGCCGGTGCTGGGCGAGCGGATGCAGAACGACATGTGGCGCCAGACCCTGCGCAACATCGCCAAGCGCTTCGGGGTCGACACGGTCGCGGAGTCAAAGATCGTGTGCGTCGACAACCGGCGCCAGTGGAAGAACGCGAAGAACGCGTGGCAGAACGCCGGCCTTCGCTCCAGTCTCAGCGCCCCGCGGCGCTGGATGAGGCGCCTCGCCGGCCGTTGACCCTCCGGCGGGTCGCGTTCTGGGCGGCGTGCATCGCAGCACCGCTCGGCGTCGTGAGCGACCTCCTGTACGCCGCCGCCGCCGGCTTCCACGTCGACCCGGCGGCGCTGCTCCGGCTCGATGTGCTTGCAGCCGATCCGGTCCTGCTGCGCTGGGCCGCGTTCACCGACTTCGCTTCGTTCTACCTGCTGCTGGCGCCGATCGCGCTGTACCTGCGCGAGCGCTTCCATGGGCGCGACCCGCTCGGCGACCTGTACACCGTCGCGGCCCTCGCCTACGTCGTGGTGGGTGGCGCCGCCGCGCTCGTCCTCGGCGCCGTCGGGCCCGCGCTCGCCATTGCCAGCGCGGCGGCCGGTCCGGGAGCCGGACCGGCCTACCGCATCGCCGCGGCAGCGCTCGAGGATGCCGTGTTCCTCGCGGTCTGGCAGACGTTCGACGCGATCATGTTCGGGATCTTCGCCATCGGTGTGGGCCGGCTGCTCCGCGACGAGCTGCGGTCGTTCGGCACGCTCACGATCGTGATGGGCACGGCGTCGTTGCTCGTCGCGCTCGCGCGGGTCGCCGGCCTGGAGGCGGTCGCTATCGTGACCCTCATCGGATGGCTACCCGCGATGACGATCTGGTTCGGCTGGCTCGCGGTCTCGATCCGGCGCGAGGACCGGCCTGAGCTCGCGCCCGCACGCTGACGTCGACGCGATCATCGTCGGGAGCGGGCCCAACGGGCTCTCGGCCGCCATCGAGCTCGCGCGGGCCGGCCGGTCGGTGCGCGTGCACGAGGCCCAGGCGACCGTCGGCGGCGGCTCGCGCAGCGCCGCGCTGACTCTGCCGGGCTTCGTCCACGACGTGTGCTCCGCGATCCACCCGCTCGCGGC
>JALZAB010000009.1 GCA_030948585.1 Chloroflexota bacterium | reverse complement strand
CGAGGATCACCGGGATCCCGCGCTCGCGCGCGATCTCGACCTCGATGCCGACATCGAATGCGGGCGCCCCCGCGTAGGCGATGACCAGCGCGCTGCGGGCGACCCGCGCGCGTTCGATCTCGTACCCACTGCGCGGATCGACCTCGGGGTCCGGGGCCTGCTGGGGGAGGTACGGACGCAGGCCGCACGCCGTGACGATCTCCGCGAGGAGGTCGCAGAAGACGCGCGTCCGCGCACCGTCGGCGGGTGCGCTCAGCGCGCCGGAGATGTACACCTCGTCCATGGACCGCACATGATGCGTCGGCCGTCAAGAGTGCGGTACCGTTCCTGTGATTGGCCAGCGACTCCGTCAGTGAAATTGGCCAGCGACTCTGTCAGCCGAAGTCGGCTGCGGAGGTGCGCTGGTGCGAGAGACGCGCGAGGTCGTCATCCGGCGGGTGCTCGCAAAGCTGATCTCAGTCGAAGAGGCGGCGTTGCTCCTCGGGCTCTCGGTGCGGCAGGTGTTCCGCCTCCGGGCGACATACCTCGAGGCGGGTGGCGACGGCCTGGTCCACCAGAACACCGGGCGGCCGCCGGCGAACCGGATCACCGACCAGCTCCGCCGACGGATCCTCAGCCTCGCCGCGGGGCGGTACGCCGGGATCAACGACAGTCACCTCGCGGAGCTGCTCGCCAGCCGTGACCGAATCGTCCTGTCCCGGCGGAGCCTGCAGCGGATCCTCCGCGCCGCCGGTCGGCCGAGTCCGCGCCACCATCGGGCGACCCGCTACCGCCAGCGGCGCGACCGCCGCGCCGCGGCCGGGATGCTCCTGCAGATCGACGGCTCGCGGCACCGCTGGTTCGGGCCGGACGGACCGTTCGCGACGCTTCACCTGGCGGTCGACGATGCGACCGGGACGATCTGCGGCGCGACGTTCCGCGAGGAGGAGGACGCGGCCGGGTACTTCCAGATCCTCCACCACGTCCTCGTCCGGTTCGGTCGGCCTGTCGCGGTGTACAGCGATCGCCACGGCCTGTTCGTCCGCGAGGCCAAGGCCCGCGACACCCTCGCCGACGAACTCACCGGGATCCGCGAGCCGACCCAACTCGGCCGGGCCTTCGCTGAGCTCGCGGTCGAAACGATCTTCGCCCACTCGCCCCAAGCGAAGGGCCGGGTCGAGCGGGCCTTTGGCACGATCCAAGACCGCCTGGTCAGCGAGCTGCGATTGGCCCGGGCCCACACGATCACCCAGGCCAACCAGCTGCTGCCGGCATTCTGCGAGCGATACAACGCTCGCTTCGGCGTCGGGTCCGCCGATCCGGTCCCGGCCTGGCGGCCGCTCGGACCGAAGGTCGATCCGCTCACGGTGTGCTGCTTCAAGTACCGCCGCGCCGTCGGCTCGGACAACACCGTGCGACTCGTCGGGGCGATCGTCCAGCTGCCGCCACGCGGCGCGTTCGGGAGCTGGGCCGGGCACACCGTGGAGGCCCGCCAAGCGATCGACGGATCGTGGACCGTGCATGCGCCGCGGGGCGAGCTGCTCGCGCGCGGTCCGCAGAGCGCGCTCGTTCGCGCGCAGCCGTATCGACGGGCCCACATCCCCAGCGTGCCGCCGCTCGCGCGTGGCGCGACATCACCGTGGCGACGCGGACTCAAGGACTGGCACCCGGCGGCGGCGCAGCGCGCGATGATCGCGCAGAACATCCGACGTCGCACATGACGGACTCGCTGACCTAATCAGTGACAGAATCGCTGGCCGGCGACAGAGTGCGGTACCGTTCCCGCGATGCCCGACCTGCAGCTCATCCACTACCTGAAGCGGGTGCCGCTCTTCGCCAAGCTGTCGGATCCGGAGCTCGCTGCGCTCGCCGAGCGCACCCGGCAGAAGGCCTTCAGGCGCGGCGACACGATCTTTCGAAAGGACGACCCGGGGCAACACTTCTACGTCGTCCTCGAGGGCGCGGTAAAGATCGCCCTACCCGGAGAGTTCGGTCAGGAGGCGCTCGTCGCCCTCCTGCGGGGCGGCGAGTTCTTCGGTGAATTGGCCCTCTTCGACCACAGTCCCCGCTCAGCGACGGCGACCGCGCTCGAGGACACGCGGTGTGCCCTGCTCGCGGGAGACGAGTTCCTCTCCTTCGTGGAAGCGCATCCTGCGGCGACGA
>JALZAB010000159.1 GCA_030948585.1 Chloroflexota bacterium | reverse complement strand
GCCTCCGGCTCCCCTATCCCCCCGGCCGGGCCTACGTCGTGACGCAGCCGCCCGGCGCATACCAGACCTGTGCGCGCACCGGCGGCAGCCACTGCATCGGGAACGACGTGTGGGCCTACGACTTCGGCCTCCACATCGGCGATCAGGTGGTGGCTGCGCACTCGGGCACGGTCATCCGCTACGTCGCCGGGTTCGGCACCGGTTCGTGCGATCCGGCGTTCCGGAACGACGCGAACTACATCGTCCTCGATCACGGTGACGGCTACTCGTCCATCTACTGGCACATCAGCTACGCCTCGGCGTCCGTCGCGCCCGGGCAGACCGTGGCGCAGGGACATCCGATCGCCGACGCCGGCGCCGCCGGCATCGTCTGCGGCAACCCCGGCGACCACCTCCACTTCGCCGTCGAGCCGACGCCACCGGACGGCGTCTCGGTCCAGCGCTCGGTACAGATCCGCTTCGACGATGCGGGCGAGCCCGCTGCCGGCACCGCGCCGGTGTCGGCGAACCGCTCGCGCTACTCCGCGCAGTACGTCGGCGGGAGCGAATGGGTGGTGCTCGGCAATGGCGAACGACATCCGACCACCGGACTCTGGCGTAACACCGGATGGGACACGTGGTCCCAGGCGAACTCGCGCATCGGCACCTTCGGTCCCGAGCCGGCCCGTGATCAGGTCAGCGTGCTCACCGGCACGAGCCGGGTCGGCCAGAGCGCGGCGACCGTCGCGCCGGACCAGGTCGCGCAGTACCCGTTCGAGCTCATCGGTCCGCCGACGCCGGGCATGTACCGGGTCTTCCTGCGGCCGGTCATCGACGGCGTGACCTGGAT
The DNA here is from genome assembly GCA_030948585.1 of Chloroflexota bacterium. Classification (GTDB taxonomy): domain Bacteria; phylum Chloroflexota; class Limnocylindria; order P2-11E; family P2-11E; genus UBA4735. The sequence continues at coordinate 1,532 of JALZAB010000159.1, read as the reverse complement.
GCAGGACGAGGGCGTGTTCTGGCTCGTGGACCGGCGATGAAGCGCTTCACGCCGTTCGCCGCATTCGTCGCCACGGTCATCGCGATCTCGCTGCTCGGCGCGAGCGCGCTCGCGGCCACGCGCGGCCCGGTCGGTCCAGCGACGGCGTACGTCAGCCAGCCGCTCGGGTATTCGGTGCAGCTGCCAGGTGCATGGCGCCGTTCGAGCGTGCTCTCGGCAATGCTCAGCAACGGCGGCCGCAAGGTCGGCCACGAGGTCTTCACCATCCGCTCGACGCCGGATGAGGCCGGCGTGCTCGGCGATCCGGGTCCCGGCGCCGCGTGGTCGTACGTGGCCGTCGTCGAGCAGTGGCGCGACCCGACGGCCTGGTCTCCGATGGCCTGGGCCACGGATCCGCTCCTTGCCGGCTGGGCCCAGGGTCAGATCGTCGAAAGCACCACGCTCGATGGCCGCGCCGCCGCGAAGGTCACGAACGGTCCGCGGTTCTCCGTCGCGTATTACGTGTACGACGCCGGCCGGATGTTCGTCGTCGGCTACAAGGTCGACGCGCCGGACTGGAAGCCTTCAGCCGCGACCGATGCGGACCTGCGGGCGATCGTCGCCTCCTTCCACGTCAGCCCCTAGACGAGGCCGCGACCCGCTCCAGCACGACGACCGGAATGACGCGCTTCGTCTTCCTGGCGTAGTCCCGGAAGCCCGGCATCAGGGCCGCGTGTGCCTCGAACAGGCGCTCACGCTCCGGTCCCTCCGGGACGGGCGTGGCCGTGACGTCGAAGTGCTCGTCGCCGACCTCGAGCGTCGCGCGCCCGTGCTGCACGAGGTTGCGGAACCAGTCGGGATCGGTCGGCCCGCCGCTGTGCGACGCCACGATGACGTAGCGGTCGCCGTCGCGGTGGTACGCAAGCGGCACGAGCTGCGCGCGGCCGCTCTTCGCGCCCTTGGTCGCAAGCAGCAAGATGCGATCGCCGAAGCGACCGATGTTCTTGCCATGCTTGAGATGGAACTCGGCGATGAGGTTTCTGTTCCAATCGCCCGCCATCGCTCGTCAGTTTATTTCCCGTGTCGGATGCCGCTTTCCCTGACGCGCGCTGGTCCTCTCGCGGTGCACGCCGGCTCCGTTTTCAGCAGTGTCCCGGCGTCAGCCCCAGTCCGCGTCGCAACGCGTCGTAGCTGGCGGTGTCGTACGCCTCCACGAAGAACGTTGCTCCTTGGGCGAAGAAGACCGGTTGCCCGGCGTCGATGTCGGTGGCCCGCTGACCGTTGACCGAGATCGAGTACAGCGTGCGCCCTCCTGACCCCGACACAGCGCAGACACGAATGTCGCGCTGGGCCCCGTCGAGGAAGAGCACATCAGCACCGGCCTGGCCCGGCACGACGACGAACGATCGCGCCGGAACCTGACCGCCGAGGTTGCCGCCGCTCACGGATCCACCGATGGTCTGCACGCGGATCCCGGCGTCCGCGAAGGCGCCGAGGACGGCATCCTCCTGCCCGAGGATCGCCAAGTCGTTCGGCTGCCGGACCGGCGACGG
>JALZAB010000042.1 GCA_030948585.1 Chloroflexota bacterium | reverse complement strand
TAGAGCGCGCCGAAGAACGCGAGCCAGATCGCGGTGCGGAGGAGACTCGAGATGTCCTTCATGTGCGGACCAGCGGTGCAGGTGTGGTGCCAGGCTTGATCAGCGGCGTCCCCTGGGCGCATTGCGGGCACTCGGCCGGCGCGTACGTGGGGATCGAGACGTCCCAGAGGGCGATGAGTGGCAGGCCGTCGAAGCGTGCCTGACCGGCCGAGCGGTCGACGAGGACGCCGACCCCGACGACCTCCGCAGCGGTGGCGCGGACGGCGTCGATCGTCTCCTGGATCGCTCCGCCCGTCGACATGATGTCGTCCACCACGAGGACGCGCTCACCCGGATTCAGGCGGAAGCCCCGCCGGAACTGGCGACTCCGTCCGTCCTCGCTCCGCTCGGCGTAGACCGCACGCACGCCGAGCTGCCGAGCGACCTCGTGAGCCAGGATGATCCCGCCGGTCGTCGGCCCGGCCACGGTCTGCACGCCGAGCCCGCGGGCGGATTCCGCGATCGACTGGCAGAGGCGCTCCGTCTCCTGCGGCCATTGCAGGACCTGGAACTTCTCCAGATAGAAGGGCGAGTGCTTTCCCGAGGACAGGAGGAAGTGGCCCTCGAGATAGGCACCGGCGCGTGAGAAGATGTCCTCGACGACGGTCGATCCGATGCGCATGCATCGAAAAGTATGCTGCCTTTCACAGCCGATGCGATCGCCGACGGTCTTCCCCGATCCCGAGCGGCTCGCGAGCGCGGCCGCCGCGATCGTCGCGGAGGCCCTCCGGTCGACGCCGAGCCTGCGGTTCGTGCTCGCGGGCGGCACCACGCCGAAACGCTGCTACGAGCTGCTCGCGGACATGGAGCTCTCGTGGGCCCGCGCCACCGTCCTGTTCGGTGACGAGCGCTGCTTGCCGCCACTCGACCCCGAGACCAATTACCAGATCGCGAGCGAGGCCCTGCTCCGACGCGCGTGCCCGGCGAACGTACATCGGATCCCCGGGGAGCTCGGGCCCGAGGACGCGGCCGCCGCGTACGAGCCGATCGTGGCCGCCGCTCCGCTCGATCTCGTGCTGCTCGGCATCGGCACTGATGGTCACACCGCCTCGCTGTTCCCCGGCAATCCGGCGGTGCAGGCCACCGGTCACGTGGTCGGCGTCCGCAACGCGACCAAGCCGCCGCCCGAGCGTGTCAGCCTCACCCTCCCCGCGCTTCGCGCCGCACGTCGGGTCGTCATCCTTGCGGCGGGCGCGGACAAGAAGGACGCCGTGCGTCAAGCGTTCGCCGGTGCGGTGCCGGCCGGCATGATCGCGCATGCCGAATGGCTGGTGACCGCGGACGCGCGGTAGCATGCGAGCGATGGCCATCGCGCAGCGACCGCTCGTCACGCGACGGGACATGCTCAAGATGTTCGCGGAGGATCGCTTGGTGGCGGTCATCCGCACCGCCACCCCGGAGCTCGCCGAGCAGGCCGCCCGGGCGGTCGCCGAAGCGGGCGTGCGTCTCGTCGAGATCACGCTCACGGTCCCCGATGCGTTCGAGGTCATCGCGAAGCTCGCGACCGACCGGGCCTTCGTGGACAGCGGGGCCGTCATCGGCGCCGGCACGGTGCTCTCGGGCGCGCAGGCCGAGGACGCCCTGCTCGCGGGCGCCCGGTTCCTGGTGAGTCCGGCCCTGATCCCCGACATGATCACGGCGGGACGCGCCCGCGACGCGATGACGATGCCCGGGACGCTCACCGCGACCGAGATGGTCGCCGCCGCAGAGGCGGGCGCGGACTTCATCAAGGTCTACCCCGTCGCGACCGTCGGCGGTCCGGCGTACATCGCCAACATCCGTCGCGCACTGCAGCTCCTGCCGCTCGTCGTCACCGGCAACATCGAGTACGACGAGATCCCGGAGTACCTGAAGGTCGGCGTGGTCGGGTTCGGCATCGGCGGCCCGCTCATCCCGGCCGACGTCCTCGCGCGCGGCGACCATGCCGCCCTCGTCGCGAACGCCCGGCGGTTCCTCGCGGCCACGCGCGCCTAGCCCGCCGTGCCGCGCGATCTTCCGCTCGGGAACGGCGATCTCCTCGTCACCTTCGACAGCCGCTATCAGCTTCGCGATATCTACTACCCCCAGGTCGGCCAGGAGAACCACACCGGGGGCGAACCCTGCCGGTTCGGACTCTGGGTGGACGGCCGGTTCGCGTGGACGGGCGACGACGGCTGGGAACGCGATCTGCGGTTCGCCCACGAGACGCTGGTCACCGAGGTCACGCTCGGGCACGCCGGCCTGGGCGTGCGGCTGCGCTGCCGCGACACGGTGGACTTCGATCGCAACCTCTACCTGAAGGAGGTGACCGTCGAGGACGTGACCGGCACCGACCGGGACGTCCGGCTGTTCCAGCACTTCGATGCGCACCTCTGGGGCAACGACATCGGCGACTCCGCGTTCTACGACCCGCGCACCCGCGCGATCGTCCACTACAAGGGTCGCCGGTACTTCCTCATGACCGGCGTGAACGCGAAGGCCGAGTCCGGCCTCACGTCGTTCGCCATCGGGCTCAAGGAAGCCCTTGGGCGCGAGGGGACGTGGCGCGACGCGGAGGACGGCGAGCTCTCCCGCAACCTCGTTGCCCAGGGATCGATCGACAGCGTCGGGATGCTGGGGTTGCGCGTGCCGGCGAACGGGCTCGCGAGCGCGACCTTCGTCATCGCTGCCGGGCAGACGTACGACGAGGTCCGCGACCTCGACAAGCTCGTGCGCGAGCGCGGCGCCGGATCGTTCATCTCGCGCACCGGCGACTACTGGAACCTCTGGGCGAACAAGGACGAGACCATCGCGGACCATCTGCCCGAGCCGCTCATCCACCTGTACAAGCAGTCGACGCTCGTCATCCGCACGCAGGTCGACAACCGCGGCGCGATCATCGCCGGTAACGACTCCGATGTCCTGCGGTTCAACCGGGACACCTACTCCTATCTATGGCCACGGGATGGCGCGCTGGTCGCCCACGCCCTGGACGAGGCGGGCTACGGCGAAGTGACCCGCCGGTTCTTTTACCTGTGCGGCGAGCTCATGACGCGCGATGGGTATCTGTTGCACAAGTACAACCCCGACGGCTCGCTCGGCTCGTCGTGGCACGCCTGGTCGACGCCCGACGGGAGGCTCGAGCTGCCGATCCAGGAGGACGAGACCGGACTGCCGATCTGGGCGCTCTGGCAGCACTACGACCGCGACCGCGACATCGAATTCGTGCGACCGCTGTACCGGAAGCTCGTGCGCACGGGCGCCGACTTCATGTCGAGCTATCGCGAGCCGCGCACGAAGCTGCCGGCGCCGTCCTTCGATCTCTGGGAAGAGCGCCGGGGGATCCACGCGTTCACGACCGCCGCGGTGTGGGCCGGCCTATCCGCGGCTCGCGACTTCGCCGCGGCCTTCGGCCAGCACGATCTCTCCAAGCGCTACGGCACCGCGGCCGACGAGATTAAGGCCGCCGCGCTCCTGCACCTTTACGACGAGGAGCGCGGCCGGTTCGTGCGGACGGTGACCGTGCTGCCCGATGGGACGATCGGAAAGGACGCGACGCTCGACATGTCGATCGCTGGGATCTTCCTGTTCGGAATGCTCCCCGCGGACGATGCGCGCGTCGTGGCGACGATGCGCGCGCTGGAGGCGCGGCTCTGGGTGAACACGGCGATCGGCGGTTTCGCCCGCTACGAGAACGACTACTACTTCCAGCAGTCGCAGGACATCGCGAACGTGCCGGGCAACCCGTGGTTCGTGGCGACGCTCTGGGTCGCGGAGCACCACATCGCCGTGGCGAAGACCCTGGCCGATCTCGACCGGCCGCGCCAGCTGCTGGAGTGGTGCGCGACCAAAGCGAACCGCTCGGGGGTCCTCGCCGAACAGGTCCACCCGCTTACGGGCGACCCGATGTCCGTCGCCCCGCTGACCTGGTCGCACGCGGCGTACGTGGGAGCGGTGCAGCGATACGCCCGCGCGTCGCGGACCCTCAAGGACGGGCTGCGCGCGCGCGCGAAGATCGTCGGGGAGGCCATCGCCTGAGTCGCGTATTCACGATCCTCGCGGTCGCGGCTCTGGCGATCGTGTCGTGCGGCGGCTCGACAGGGGGCGCCGCCCAGCCGAGCGGCACCGGCGCGTGCTCGGCCGCGACCTTCATCCTCGCGAATCCCGCGGGCCTCCTGTGTCTTGACGACACCGCGAAGGTCCTGGGCCGGGTCGTCGACCTTCCGCCGACCGCCGCGCCGGCGCTCCCAGCGCTCAGCCCCGATCACAAGCAGGTCCTCTTCGCGCTCACGAAGGCGCCGGACGCGAAGACCGGCTTCGGCACCGACATCTACGCGGTCAACCTCGACGGAACGGACCTGCATCCAGTCGTCCCGCACGAGTCGGAGAACGTCTTCTACGACACGCCCCGGTACGACCCCACGGGCACGTTCCTCTACTTCCATCGCAATGCCGCGATCGTGAAGAACGGCACCTATGTGGGCAACGAATCGACCATCGAGCGCCTGAATGTGAAGACCGGCGAGCGCCTGCGGCTGCTCAGCGACGCGGCCGACCCGTCCGTGTCGCGCGACGGCAAGCTGCTGACGTTCGTCCATCTCAAGGACGGGCAGAACGACAACATCTGGATCGCGAACAGTGACGGCACTAACGCCCATGTGCTGTTCAAGGGGGACACCTGGTTCTATATCCAGGCCCCGCGGTTCTCGCCGTCGTCGGACACGATCGTGTTCTGCGCCGCCGGTCATAGCGCGCCGCGCTCGGTCCGGCTCCCCCACTTCGCGCACCTCGGCATCGCCTCCGAGATCTTCGTGGTGAACACCGACGGCACCGGCCTGCGATCGCTCGCCCAGACCGGCGACGACACCTTCCCGGCGTGGTCGCTGACCGGATCCGATCTGGCGTTCGTCTCGACGGGCGCGTTCTTCGGCCTCTCGATGAGGGACTTCGCCGTCCGCACGCTCGCGTCGGGCGACAACTTCTTCTTCGGCGACATCACCT
>JALZAB010000144.1 GCA_030948585.1 Chloroflexota bacterium | reverse complement strand
GCGTCGCGCAGGGCCCGGTCCGTGATCGGGTCGATCGAGCGGAGGTGCTCGCGCGCGGCGACCTCCGGCACGATGCCGCCGGTCGCCTGATGCGCGAGCTGCGTGGCGATGACGTTGGATCGGATCCGGCGGCCATCCTCGACGACCGCGACGCCGGTCTCGTCGCAGCTCGTCTCGACCGCGAGGATCCTCACTCCGTGTCCAGATCCTTGCGCAGTGTCGCGAGCCGATCCTTGACCACGCGGTCCTTCAGACGCTCGGTCCACATGATGAGCGCGTCCTCGTTGTTGTCGCTGTAGTAGCGGCGGCGCACGCCGGCGCGCCGGAAGCCGTACTTCTCGTAGAGCTTCTGCGCGGCGAGGTTCGACGCGCGCACCTCGAGCGTGAGCCACTCCGCGTTCATGACGACCGCGATCTCGAAGAGCCGCTGCAGCAGCCGCTCGCCGATGCGCAGCCGGCGATGGTCGGGGTGCACCGCGAAGGTCGTGATGTGCGCTTCGTCGACCATCAGCCAGAGACCGGCGTAGCCCACGATCTGCGGGCCGCTGCGGGCGACGACATACCGGGCGTTCCGGTTCTGCGTGAGCTCGTGCCGGAACGCGTTCGCCGGCCACGGCACCGGGAACGAGCTGCGCTCGACCTCCTGCACGGCGTCGATGTCGTCGAGGGTCATGTCGTCGATCACGACCGGGGCAACGGAGACGATGGGGCGTCCTCCTCTAGGAGCTTCGTTTGGGCAGGCCGAGGGATACATCATCCGTCGGCGGCGGCGCGAACGGCTGGGCGAAGCTCCCGCCCATGGCGGGCTGGCGAACGTAGATCGGCTCGAGCGCGCCGAGGGGGGCCTGGGTGCGCTCGGCCAGCTCGTTCCATCCGAGCTCGGCGAGGTAGCCCGCCCGGCGCATGCGGGACGCCGGCGGAGCGAACAGCGCGAACGCGCCGAGGAGATCGCGCAGGGTCGACTCGGCCTCTTCGTCGATCTCGCCGACGAACAGGGTGTGGCTCCCGATCTGCCGGCAGATGTCGACCAAGGGACCGACTATGAACGGCGAACGTCGGGCCCATTTTCGATTGCGCTCCTGATAGAGCGCCGCGTAGTACTCCCGCCGGCCGGCCGGGAGCAGCGGACACGTTCGAAGCTTCGACGAGGCATGTGGATACGCGAGCACGTCCAGCGTCGAGACGCCGACGAGGGCCGCCCCGCCTCCGCGAGCGAGCCCCTGCGCCGCGGCAATAGCGACGCGCAGCCCGGTGAACGAGCCCGGGCCTGTCGCCACGGCGACCTTGTCGATCGTCTGGATCTGCTGTCGGGAGAGCGCGAGCAGCCGCTCGATCGTGGGGAACAGGTCCTCGGCATGCCGGCGCTGCGCGTGCCACGTTTCCTCCGCGAGGACGGCGATCCCATCGAAGATCGCGACCGACGCCCACTCCGTGGACGTGTCGATCGCGAGGAGCGCGCTCACGGGGTCTTCTCTCCGAACGCATCGTCGCGGAGCGCATCTACGAGGCGCCGCGAACGCGGCCCGCTTGGCTCGATGGTCACCTTGCGTTTGGTCTCCGCGACGTGCTCGAGGCGCACGTCGACCCGATCCGCCGGGAGGTCATCGCCTGCCCGGTCGGGCCACTCGATGACGGTGACCCCGCCGGAGTCCAGGGCCTCCTCCCAGCCCGTCGAGCCGAGCTGGCTCTGCGCGAGGCGGTAGAGATCGAGGTGGTAGAGCGCGAGGCGGCCGCCGAAGTGCTCGTGCAGGATGATGAAGGTCGGACTGGTCACCGTCTCTTCGTCGATCCCGAGACCGATCGCGATGCCCCGGGCCAACACGGTCTTGCCCGTGCCGAGCTCGCCCCAGAGCGCGATGACATCGCCGGCCACGGCGTGCGCCGCGAGCCGTTCGCCAAGGCGTTCGGTGTGGAGCGACGAGTGGCTGACGAGATCGATCGCGCTCGGATCAGCCGGACCGCGGGTGCTGCGCTTCGAATTGGCGGCGTTCACGAACGAGCCGAATGCTAAGGCCGACGAACGCGCCGAAGACGACGGCCCACACGGCCATGTACCAGGTCCACGGCACGCAGAAGAGGAGCAGACCGCCGTCACACGCGAGCGATCCAACGAGCGGGATGAGACCGGCGAACCCGACCCACGTCCGATAGCGCTTGAGGCGCGCCTCACGAAGCCGGTGCTGGTCGAGCGCGCGCCGCTTAGCGCGGCGCGTCATACGGCAGCACGTTGGGGATCGGAACGACGCCGTCCTTGGTGGCGAGGCCTTCGCAGAACGCGCCACTCGCGAATCCGGTCACGCCCGTCAGGCTCGTTTCGCCCTCGAGCGGACGCACCCCGCCGAAATCGCCGGCGAGCACGAGCGCGGGCGCATCGAGCGTCGGGTCCAGCATCGCTTCGGGCGCGAAGACGAACAGCCGTGCTGATGCGACATTGATCGCGGCGCGCCGACCTTCGAAGGCCACGAACGGCCGGTAGATCTCGTTCGGCAGCGGCGCGTTGCCGAAGCCGAGCAGGCAGAGGATGGTGGGGCGGTCCTCGACGGTCGGACCACCCGATGCGGTGACCAGGTCGCCGTACACGACGCGCAGTCCTCCGGCCGGCGCGGCCCCGGCCACGAGACCCGCGACCCCGCAGGCGTGCGCGCGGGTGATCGCCTCGGCGGCGACGCGAGCCCCACCGACGACGATGCGATCGCGCCTGCGGATATCGACACGGCCTGGCGACAGCTCGTCGGTCGGGGCATCCACTCCGAGCGCAAGCTCGCCGAACGCGTCGGGCCCGTACGCGGCGACGCCGGCGAGGCCCCAGGCCGATCCTTCGACCGTGACCGCGGCGTCGTCGGAGCGCATGACCGTCCCGTCCATCGACGCGCGCACGGTCCATGTGCCGGTGACCGGTGCGATGTAGAAGTCGCCGGCCCGCGAGCGGTGGATGAAGCGGCCGCCGATCGGCGCGGTCGCCGCGCGCACGAAGCGACGGCCCGTCCGCGCAAGGACCGTCCCCCGGGTGACGTCGCTCCCCGGCCGCACGCGCGCCACGCGATCCACGTCATCCGGGTCGAGCCCGAGCTTGCGGGCTCCGGACACCCGCACCGCGGATCCAAGCAGCACGCCACTTGCGATCGGATCGCCCGCGCGAACGAGCGCGCCGATCTCGGGTCGCGTCGAGACGCCGAGGGGCAGCGGATGCTCCACGACCCAGCGGCCGTACCGCCAGCCCATCAGGCCACCTCCCGTACGCCGACATCGAGGGCCGCGAACCAGCCGACGAGCGTGGGGATGCGTTCGGCATCCCGCGGCGGGAGGACGAGCGGCCGGCCGCGGGCGTCGATGATGACGCCGAGCTCGCCGGCGATGCCCCGCGCCTTCACGCCAGTGCCGCTCACCACGACGTCCGCGACGCCGCGGTGGCGAACACTGAAGAACGCGCCAGGGACGAGCTGCTCGTCCTGAGGCTCCACGCCGTTGACGCGTAGCTTGCTGCGCCGGCCTGGCGTCACCGGGACCACAAGCGCGATTGGTGCGAGGCGAGCGGCGAGCTCCTCGCCGAGGGCGGCCGCAGGATCTCCGCCCTGCCCGCGGATGCGCGCGGCGTACGCGCCGATGGCGACGAGCGCCTCATTGCCGTCGCGGTAGAGCGTCGTGGGCCGCGGGGAGGCTAGTCCATCGATCGCGACGAGCGCGGTGTGGGCCGCGCGCGCAAATGACGCGGCGGCGCCGGTGACGATGGTGATCGGCGCGTCGCGGAGCAGGCCGGCGAGTCCCGCCGACCCGGCGTCCGCCAGTGCGTGGCTCACGGCCTCGTGCGCGAGGGCGATCTCGAGCGCCAGCGCGGTCGCTTCCGAGGCCACCGCGTCCGGCCAGCGCGCGCGGTTGAACACGCGCTCGAGCATCGTCGGGGCATCGATCGCCCACGGGATCCACCGCCGAACGCCATCGAGCCCGGCTCGCCCCACGGTGCGATCTGCCGCGGTCCCGAGCCCGAGCGAGGCAACGTGCGCCGCGGTGATGGTGCCGTCCACGCTCGCGCGGACGAGCGAGGTCGACCCGCCGGCGACGTCGACCAGAAGCACGTCAGAGCCGCGCGCGGCGACGAGCCGCGCCAGCTCCTCGAGGGCCTCGTCCCGCAAGACCATCGTCGCGTCGGTACCCCGTCGGAACTCGCGGCACCGATGCGCGAAGGCGCTGACCCCATCGAGCCGTCGGGGATCGGGCAACAGCTCGACGGCCAGGCCGGCGGCGGCAGCCTTCACCCGGAGCGCCGCGCGGCTGTCACCCGCGACGACCACGCGTGGCGCGGGCGACCGGTCCGCACACGCGAGCCGGAGCGCTTCGACCAGGTCGACGATGCCGTCGGCTTCACGTCGTTCGGCGGCGAATGCGAGGACGAGATCGGGCCGCGCGTCGCGCAGCGCGGCCGCGCGCTCGACGAACGAGCGCGGGTCATTGACGCGCAGGAGCAGGACGAGCTCGGCGCCTGAGGCCAGCACGGCTCGGCGGAGCACCCGTTCGAGATCGGACGCCGCGCCGGCGAGCACGGCAACCCGCATGGCGCCGCCGAACGCGACGCGGATCGGGCGTTCGCCCGCCCCGGCAGGGATGGGCTCGTCGGCGACGACGATCTGCGACGCACCGAGATTCGCGTGGGCCTCACGCTCTTCGACCGTCCAGCGCCGCACTCGCATTTCGAGTCCGACGTCCACCGTGCGAAGCCGTAGCGCCGCTGCGCTCCCCGCGATCACCGCGCCCGAGCGGGCTGGCGCGACGCGGCGTCGGCGAACGCGCGGAAGATGCGCGTGCCGGCGGCCGACATCTCGGGATCCGCGGAGCGCTCGGGATGCCACTGCACCGCGACGAGCCACCAGCGCGCGGGGTCCTCGAACGCCTCCACGACTCCGTCGATGCGGGCCGTGGGCACAAGTCCGGGAGCCAGGTCGCCATCGGCAACGGCCTGGTGGTGGCGGGCGTTGACGCTGAACGGCGCGGTGCCGCAGGCCAGGGCCAGCTTGGAACCCGGCTCGGCGCGCGCGACGTGCGGGATGATGGGGCCGTTCGCCTCCCGATGACCGTCGACGTGCTGGGCAAGGGTCCCGCCGTATGCGACGTTGATCACCTGGAAGCCGCGGCAGATGCCGAGGACGGGGAGATCGCGCTCCCGCGCCGTCGCGAGCAGCTGCAGCTCCAGCGCATCGCGCGCCGGATCCGCCGGCTCCGTCCGCGGGTCGGGCGCCGCGCCGTATCGCGACGGCTCCAGGTCCTCGCCACCGCTGAGGCAGAGCGCGTCGAACCCGGCGGGTGGGCCGCCCGTCGCATCGACAGCGACCACCTCGAAGCCGGCGTCGCTCAACGCCTTCGTGTAATGGCCCCGCGACCGAACGCGGAGCTCGCTCCCATTGAGCACGGCCAGGGTCACGACGACCTTCGGAGGCACGCTACGAAGTATGGGGTCTTTCGAGGCTGGCTCGATCGATCAGCTCAACGAGAACTCCGCCCGAGGCGCGCGGGTGAAGGAACGCGACGTCGCCCAGCGCCCCATCCCGCGGCTCACGGTCGATCAGCTCGATGCCGTCCGCCTCGAGCTCCCGCAGCCGCGCGCGCAGATCGTCCACGACGAAGCACACGTGATGCAGCGCGGATCTGCCGCGCTCGGCGAGGAAGCGTGCGACACCCGACTCGGTATCCGTGGGCTCGATGAGCTCCATGCGGGTCTCGGGTCCGGTGAGGAAGATCGCGCGCACGTGCTGATCCGGGAGCTCGCGGACCGGCCCGGGGCGCAGCCCGAGGGTGTCGCGGTAGAACGCGATCGCGGCAGCGATGGACGGGACCACGATCGACACGTGATGCAGCTCGCCCCGGCCGTTCTGGTCCGGCGTCATCCGCGGTCCGTGGGGACGTAGGCGCCGAACGCGGCGCGCAGGTCGGCGCAGATCTCGCCCAGCGTGACGTCGGCATCGAGGGCGGCCACGATCGCCGGCATGAGGTTGGCCGAGCCGGCGGCGGCCGTACGGAGGTCCGATCGGAGCCGGTCCGCACGCGACGCGTCGCGCCGGTCGCGCAGCGCCGCGAGCCGTTCGCGCTGGCGCGAGGCCACGGACTCGTCGACTGTGAGCGTCGTGATCTTCGCGTCCGCGTCCGTCGACGCGAAGGCGTTGACCCCGACCACGATGCGCGTCTTGTCCTCGACCTCACGCTGGTACCGGTACGCGGAGTCCTCGATGGCCCGCTGCTGGTAGCCGCGCTCGATCCCAGCGAGCGCGCCGCCGAGTCCGTCGATCGTGGCGAGCTCGGCGAAGACGCGCTCCTCGATGTCGGCGGTGAGCTTCTCGACGAGGTAGGCGCCGCCCAGCGGATCGATGGTCTCCGCCACGCCGGACTCCTCGGCGATGAGCTGCTGCGTGCGCAGCGCGAGGCGGGCCGAGTCCTCGCTCGGCAGCGCGAGCGCTTCGTCGTACGCGTTCGTGTGCAGCGACTGCGTACCGCCGAGGACCGCCGCGAGGGCCTCGATCGCGGTCCGCACGATGTTGTTGCGGGGCTGCTGCGCCGTGAGGGTCGAGCCCATCGTCTGCGTATGGAATCGGAGCGCGAGCGATGCAGGCTCCGCCGCGTTGAAGCGCTCGCGGATGAGGCGCTCCCAGATGCGCCGGGCGGCGCGGAACTTCGCGACCTCCTCGATGAGCGTCGCGTTCGCGGCGAAGAAGAACGACAGCTGAGGGGCGAATCGGTCGACCGCGAGTCCGCGATCGACTGCGGCCTGCACGTACGCGATCGCATTCGCGAACGTGAACGCGAGCTCCTGGACAGCGTCCGCCCCGGCCTCGCGGATGTGATAGCCGGAGATGCTGATCGGGTTCCAGCGCGGGAGGTGCTCCTCGCAATACGCGATGAGGTCGGTGACGAGGCGCATCGACTGCCGCGGCGGATAGATGTAGGTGCCGCGCGCGATGTACTCCTTCAGGATGTCGTTCTGCGTCGTGCCGCCGATCCGCCGCAGCGGTACGCCCTGCCGCTTCGCGACGGCGACGTACATGGCCAGGAGGATGGCGGCGGTCGCGTTGATCGTCATCGAGGTGGTGACCCTGTCAAGCGGGATGTCGCGCATCAGCAGCGCGAAGTCGTCGAGCGACGAGATGGACACGCCGACCTTCCCCACCTCGCCCAGGGCGCGCGGGTCGTCGGCATCGAAGCCCATCTGGGTCGGTAGGTCGAACGCGACCGAGAGACCGGTCTGCCCCTGCGACAGCAGGTAGCGGTAGCGCGCGTTCGACTCTTCCGCGGACCCGAAGCCCGCGTACTGCCGCATCGTCCACAGGCGACCGCGATACATGGTCGGCTGCACGCCACGGGTGAACGGCGGATCGCCGGGGACCCCGAGCCGCGAGACCGCGGCGCCGTACTCGGCGTCGGCGATCGCATATGGGGCCAGCGGCTGGCCATAGGTGGTCTTGAACGGCGCGCGCTCGCTCACGGTCCGATGCTAGTCATCGGCCGTCAGCGCGCGCGGAGTACGAGCACATCCGGGTCCGGGATGCGCGCCCGGGTGAACCACATCGGGTGGAGCTCGCCGCGCAGCCAGAGTGGCGTCTGGTCCCCCCAGTGGCGGGACAGCGGCTGGCCCGATTGTCCGGTGGGCAGCACCGCCCGCGACGCGTCGAGATCGCCGAGGTCGACGAGCATGCGCTCCGAGGCGTGGCTGCGCAGCGCGTACGGTGTGGTCAGCGAGTACGCACCGTTGTTGACCGAGTAGCCGTCCCCCGCGCGTTCGTATGGGCCGATGTCGAGCAGGCCGCGGAGCGGACCAGGGATCCCCGATGACAGCGGGTGCGCGAAGGTCACCGTGTGCAGCGTGCCCCAGTGCCAGCGCGCCGGGTCCGCTCCCAGGCGGTCGCGGAGCTCAGCGGTCGCATCGTCCAAGGCAGCGGCGCTCATCGCGTCGCGGCCCGCGAGCGCCGGCTCAGCGAGCGATGCGAACCACGGGTCGGTCGGGCGCGACAGCATCGTGAACAGCGCGAAGCCCGCGCGGCCGTTGGCGAGGTAGTCGGTGTACACCGCGTCGCCAAGCTTGTCGTGGAACGTCCGGTCGACCATGTGCACGATCCAGGATTCGTAGATCGCGGCGGCGGCGGAGTCGACGGAGAGCGCGCCGTCCCACCGCCGGACGACGTCCTGTGCCGTCGCCGCGAGCGGTGAGCGCGCCGTTACCGCCAGAATCGCGACGCGGAAGGCGTCCACGGGCGGCGACGTGTAATCCGTTTGGATCGCCCGCAACGTCTCGACCGTCGCGCCGTGCAGGTCGCGGACCGCCGTGAGCAGGCGACCGGATCGAAAGCCCGGATCCCATTCGCCGATGAACGCGGGCGACGCGGGATCGGTCACCGGACGATCGTTCGCGTTCACGATGTAGCCCTCGGGCGGATCCACGCGGACGGGGTTCGCGGCCGCCGGTAGGACGCCGCGCCACTCGTACTCGCCGGTCCAGCCAGGAACGGGCAGGCGGCCGTCACCCTTCGCGCGGTCCGGGAGGGCGCCGGCGAGCACGTACCCGATGTGCCCGTCCACGTCGGCGTAGCACGCCGACAGTGTCGCCCCGGAGACGTCGGCCATCGCCGCGCGGAAGCTCGTCCAGTCGGACGCGCCGGTGGCCCCAAGCAATGCGTCCATCGAACGGCCGCCGTCCAACGCCGTCCACCGGAGCGCGAGCGGCGCCAGCTGCCCCTTGAGCACGTTCTGCATCAGGGGGCCGTGCCGGGTCACGAGCACGTCGAGGCGCACCGGATCGACCCGCCTCTTCACGGCAATGAGCTCGTGGATCCCGGTCGCGGCCTCGGACGTCCCGTTGAACATGAATCGCCTCGGATCGGTCGGGTCGGGCTGTTCGACAAAGAAGTCCTGCACGTCGACGTACGCGACGGTGAAGGTCCACGCAACATGGGCGTTGTGCCCGATGGCGATCCCGGGGAGACCGGGGATCGAGAAGCCGGCGGCGTCGTAGCCGGCGCCATGGAGACCGACCTCGTACCAGATGGACGGGTTGCGGACCGCTAGATGCGGGTCGCCCTCGAGCAGCGGCTTCCCCGAGGCCGTTCGCGAGCCGGCGAGCGCGACGCAGTTGGAGCCCTGACCATTCCCCGCGTCCCCGAGGAGCGCGTGGAGGCCGTCGACGCCAGGGAGCGTGGCCGGCGAGCGGAACGCCTCGGCGACCAGCGACCAGGCGTCGTCCATCAGGGCCGCCGGCGCGCCCACCGGGCTGTCCGGGAACAGCCGCGGGACCGCGCCTGGGCCGGCCCGCGCCGCGACGTTCGCGCGCGACAGCTCGGTCGCGTAATTCGTCGCGAGGTCGAACGACTCGAGCTTCAGCACGACGAGCGAATCCAAGAGCGTCCACGGTTCGGGCGTGTACCCGAGGATCGTGAACTCGATCGGCAGCGCGCCGCCGCGCTGCTCCAGGAGCTTGTTCACCCCCTCCGCGAACGCCGCGAGGGCCGCGCGCGCCTGCTCCGAGAGCAGCGCGGCATCGAGCTCGGCCGCGCGGCTCAAGCCGATCGTGCGGATGAATCTGTCCGGCTCGAGGCCCGGCTCGCCCAGGACCTCCGACAGCGTGCCCCGGCCGGTCCGCCGGAAGAGATCCAGCTGGAACAGCCGGTCCTGCGCCGTCGCGTATCCCTGCAGGAAGAACAGATCGTGCGCGGTCTGCGCGTAGATGTGCGGGACGCCGTAGCTGTCGCGCACGATCTCGCCGCGGTCATCGAGGCCGATGAGTCGATAGTCGCCGTCAAGGGTCGCCTGGGGCTGGTACACGAGGAAGGCGAGCCCGCCCGCGATGGACACGAGCATGAGCACGACGATCGCGAGCGCGATCCCACGGCCGCGCCTCACTGCGAGTGGATGACGATGAGGAGCGCGCCTCCCTCGACCTTCGTGCCTTCCGCCACCGCGATTTGCGCGACGGTGCCCGCGTGCGCCGCACGAAGCTCGTTCTCCATCTTCATCGCCTCGAGGGTCACGAGCGCGTCCCCTTCGTTCACGGCTGCGCCCTCCGTCACGTGTACGCGTTTGAGCAGACCGGGCATCGGCGCGCGGATCTCCTGACGTGCGCTCGCGGACCGGCCGCCGGCGCGGCCCGCAGCGACGGCGCGCTCGTCGGCGATCTCGAGGTGCAGCTCGTCACCGTCGACCCACGCCCGGTCGGCCGCAAGGAACGCGACCTCGTGCGCCTCGCCGTCGATGACGACGGACCACACCCGGCCGGGCACCGCCTCGACCAGATCGGCCGCGACCACCCGGTCGCCGACGAGGAATCGGCCCTCGGGCGTCACCTCGATCGCGAGGTCACGGTCCCCGGCGCGGATCGCGTACCTCAATGCCGCATCTCGAGCCGCGCGGCCGCGGTCCACGGCGTCGCGGAGCCCGCGACCGGACGGCGGGCCGACCGCAGCCGCGCGATCCCGGCGAGGGCCGCGGCGATGGCCGCGCCTTCGGCGATCTCGGCCACGGCGGGCGGGTCCCAGTGCGTGGCGACGTAGTCGGTGTCGTAGCGCCCGGCCTGGAAGTCACGCTCCCCCAATACAAAGGAGTGGAACGGGAGGGAGGTCGGGACGCCCACGACGATCATCTCCCGCGCCGCCCGCCGCGCCCGGGCGAGGGCGGTCACCCGATCCGGTCCCCAGGCGATCAGTTTCGCAAGGAGTGGGTCGTAGTCCGTCGGCACGGCCATCGGCGCGGCGAGCCCTGAGTCCATCCGGATCCCCGGGCCGCTCGGCTCGCGCACGAACTCGACCCGGCCACCCTGGGGCAGGAATCCGGCGAACGGATCTTCGGCCGTGATCCTGAGCTCGATCGCCGCACCCGTCCTCCGGATCCCGTCCTGCGCGAATGGGAGCCGCTCCCCGGCCGCGATGCGGAGCTGCAGGGCCACGAGATCGAGCCCCGTGACCAGCTCGGTGACGGGATGCTCGACCTGCAATCGGGTGTTCATCTCGAGGAACACGAAGGTGCCGTCGGGCGCGACCAGGAACTCGGCGGTGCCGGCGTTGACGTACGCCGCGGCGGTCGCGACCTTCACGGCGGCCGCCCCGAGCCGCTCGCGCAACGCATCGCTCACCCCCGGACCAGGTGTCTCTTCGATGAGCTTCTGGTGCCGCCGCTGGACCGAACAGTCGCGCTCCCCGAGCCACACGACGTTGCCGTAGGCATCCGCGAGCACTTGCACCTCGACGTGCCGGGCCGGATGGACGAGCCGCTCCATGAGAAGCGCGGGCGCGCCGAAGGCCGTCGTCGCCTCACCCGTCGACGCGCGCCACGCGGCCGTGAGCTCGCCGGGGGCGCGCACCACGCGCATGCCCTTGCCGCCGCCTCCTCCCGCGGGCTTGAGCAGGATCGGATAGCCGATCCGCTCCGCGGTGACCCGGGCCTCCGCTTCGTCGGTCAGCGGCTGCATCGTTCCGTCCGCGACGGGCACCCCGGCCGCAGCGGCCAATCGCCGCGCGCTCGTTTTCTCGCCGAGGGCGCGCTGGGCTGCGCCGGGCGGCCCGACGAACGCGATGCCCGCGGCGGCCACGGCATCGGCGAAGTCGGCGTTCTCGCTCAGGAAGCCGTAGCCCGGATGGACCGCGTCGCAGCCTGCGCGCTTCGCGACAGCGACGATGCGCTCGATGTTGAGGTAGCTCTCGCGTGGCGACGCCGCGCCGATCGGGTACGCCTCGCCCGCGGCGCGGACGTGTGGCGCCGCGCGATCGATGTCGCTGTAGACCGTGGCCGTCGCGATGCCGAGCTCGCGGCAGGTCCGCATCACCCGGAGGGCGATCTCGCCGCGGTTGGCCACCAGGACCTTGCGGAAGGCTGCGGCTATAGCGGGATGTTCCCGTGCTTCTTCTTCGGGTTCGTGTCCCGCTTCCCGGCGAGCGCGCGCAGCGCGGCGATGAGCCGCGGGCGGGTCTCGTGCGGCTCGATGATGTCGTCGAGGTAGCCGCGAGCGGCGGCGGCGTAGGGATTGGCGTACTTCGCGGCGTACTCGTTCGTGAGCTCGGTGCGCTTTGCGTCGGGATCCTTCGCCTTCGCGAGCTCATCCTTGTACAGGATGTTCACGGCGCCTTCGGCGCCCATGACCGCGATCTCGGCCCCGGGCCAGGCGACGTTGTAGTCCCCCCGGATGTGCTTGCTCGACATGACGTCGTAGGCACCGCCGTACGCCTTGCGGGTGATGACGGTGAGCTTGGGCACCGTGGCCTCGGCATACGCGTACAGCAGCTTGGCGCCGTTCCGGATGATCCCGCCGTGCTCCTGCTCGGTGCCCGGAAGGAATCCCGGCACGTCGACGAGCGTGACGAGCGGGATGTTGAAGGCGTCACAGAACCGCACGAACCGTGCGGCCTTGATGGACGCGTTGATGTCGAGCACGCCGGCGAGGATCATCGGCTGCTGCGCGACGATGCCGACGCTCTGTCCATCGAGCCGCGCGAAGGCGACGATGATGTTCTGGGCCCACTCCGCGTGGACTTCCAGGAATTTCGCGTCGTCAACGACCCGGCGGATGACGTCCTTCATGTCGTACGGCTTGGCGGCCGCGTCGGGGACGATCTCGTCGAGCTCGCGGTCCTGGCGGTCGACCGGGTCGTCCGTCGCCAGGTGCGGGGTGGGATCGAGATTGTTGGACGGGATGTAGCCGACGAGCTCGCGCAAGAGCGCGGCGCAGCGGACCTCGTCATCCGCGACGAAGTGCGCCACGCCGGACCTGCGCGCGTGCGTTTCCGCGCCGCCGAGCTCGTCGAAGGTCACGTCCTCGTGGGTCACCGCCTTCACCACGTTGGGTCCGGTCACGAACATGTACGACGTGTCTCGCACCATCGCGACGAAGTCCGTGATCGCCGGCGAGTACACCGCCCCGCCGGCGCAGGGGCCCATGATCGCCGAGAGCTGGGGCACGACGCCGCTCGCCAGGACGTTGCGGAGGAAGATGTCGGCGTAGCCGCCAAGCGAGACGACGCCCTCCTGGATGCGTGCGCCGCCGCTGTCGTTCAGCCCGATGATCGGCGCGCCGTTCCGTATCGCCTGATCCATGACCTTCACGATCTTCGCGGCGTGCGCCTCGGCCAACGATCCGCCGAAGACCGTGAAGTCCTGGGAGAACACGTACACCAGCCGGCCGTCGATCCTCCCGAAGCCTGTCACGACGCCGTCGCCCAGGACCTGGTCGTCCGCGGAGATGTGATCGCTCGGACGTGCCGCGACGAACGCGTCGAGCTCCACGAAGCTGCCCTCGTCGACGAGCAGGTCCACGCGCTCGCGCGCCGTCAGCTTTCCCTTGGCGTGCTGCTGCGCGATCCGGTCATCGCCGCCGCCGCGCGCGGACTGCGCGCGCAGCGCCTCGAGACGTTCGATCGGGCTGGTCATCGCGGTCGAGGATAGGAGCAGGCCACCCGCTAGGGTGTCGCGGGCGTGATCGGACGGCGACGACGCACTGCCACCGCGACCCTCCTGCTCGCTGCCTGTGTCGCCCTCGGCGCGGTCGCGGCGGAACGTTCGCTGTGGTACGAGACGACCGACTTCTACTGCCTCTGGTCCGGCGCGCGGCTGGTCGTGGCCCGGCAGGATCCGTATGACGAGGCGGTGTGGGCGGCGGCGACCGGCGGACTGCATCCCGATCCGCGCGGCGGGCTCGCACCGAGCTCGTGTCCTGGGCGGTATGGCTATCCGCTGTGGACCGCGTTCGTCCTGATCCCGTTCGGGATCGTGCCGCTGCCGCCGGCGGCGGTCGCGTGGATGGTGCTGTCGCTCGTCGCGACCCTCGTCGGTGCGGTCGCGTCGTGGCGCGCGAGCGGCGGCGGGCGCCCGATGGCCGCCCTCTTCGCCGCGATCGTCCTTTCGGCGCAGCCGCTGTGGCTGCTGGTGATCAGCGGCCAGCTCACCGGCATCGCGCTCGGCCTGGCCGGCCTCGCCGCACTCGGGCTCGCCCGGGGTCGGGACGCGCGCGCGGGGATCGCCTTCGGACTGCTGGCGCTCAAGCCGCAGCTCGTCGCGCTGGCCGGTCCGGCCCTGTTCGCGTGGGGGCTCATCGCCCGACGGCGCGCGCCGCTCGCCGCGGCCGCGATCGTCGCGGCACTGCTCGTCGCGACGCTGGCGGTCTCACCACAGTGGCCGTTCGAGTGGGTCGCGGAGATCACCGGTCGACGCACGCGGGTCACGACGCTGTTGCCCACGGCCTGGGGCCTCTCGGCGGACCTCTTCGGCACGGTGCTGGTCGGGCCGGTCCTCATCGCCGCGGTCACCGCCATCGCGTGGTACCTCGCGCGGCGACGCGCGACCGCCGTCGGCGTGGCGTGCATCGCGCTTGCGATCTCGGTCTTCGGGACGCCATATGCCTGGAGCTACGACCACCTCGTCCTCGTCCTGCCGTGGGCCTACAGCCTCGCGGTCGCGGCACGCTCCGTCGGGGCAGCTCGGGTCGGCCTCCTCCTCGGCACGGTGGCCGTGGCGTCGGTCCTCCCGTGGATCCTCTACGCGATCGCGTTCACCCGCGGGGGCGAGACGTTGAACGCCCTCGTCCCGGCGCTCACCGCGATCCTCGTGGCCGCCGCAATCGGGGCTAGCGGTAGACCGCCGGCGCTCGACGCCATGACTCGAACGTCGCCTGATCGTGCGACGGGAAGGCCCGCTCGAGCTCGTCGTTGACGAGCGAGCGGATCAATGCCAGCGACGCCTTCCCCGCCTCCGGATCCTGCCCGGGGATCTCCCCGCGCTCGAGATTCGCGCGGGTGAATGCGGCGTCGCCGCACAGGACCACGCGTCCCGTCTGCGCCAGATCCACGACGAGCGACTGGTGGCCCGGCGCATGGCCCGGTGTCGGAACGACCTCCACACCGGCCGCCACCCGAGCCCGCCCTGACGCCGGCATGTAGCGGAGCCCCGGGTCATCCCAATAGATCGCGGGAAAGTTCGCGCGGCCCTTCGCGTACGCAAGATGCTCGCCTTGCACGATGAACGTCGCGTTGGGGAACGCCCGATTGTTGCCGGCGTGGTCGAAGTGCAGATGGCTGTTTACGACCACGGCGACGTCGCCGGGCGCCACCCCGAGCGCGGCGAGGCGGGTGACGATGGCGTCCTCTGCGGTCATGGTGATCTGCATCGACGGATTCGCACCGAACGTCGCTTCCGGCCGCTCCACGTGCACCGGATGCAGGCCCGTGTCGAAGACGATCAACCCTTCAGGCGTGCGGAGGAGGGCCGACCAGACCGGGCATTCGACGAACTGGTCGCGTTCCGGGCTCTCGAGCCACGGCGCGAACGCGGAGCGCGCGAGCTTGAC
>JALZAB010000032.1 GCA_030948585.1 Chloroflexota bacterium | reverse complement strand
CGAGGACGTTCTTCCACGGAAAGACCGCGTCACGCTGGAACACGTAGCCGACGCTTCGTCCGACAGCTGTCACCGGCTCGCCGAAGACGCGAACGGTGCCGAGGCTCGGCGGCTCGAGGCCGGAAATCAGTGCGAGCGTCGTGGACTTGCCGCAACCGGTGGGGCCGACGACCGCGGTGAATTCGCCTGCCGCGACGGTGAGGTCGAGATCGCGAAGGGCGGTGAACGACTTCCCGCTGGGCGACACGAATCGCTTCGTGACCCCACGCAGTTCGATCGCCGCACCAGCGCTCGCCACCGTCGTGACACCATGCAGTGACGGGGCCACCGCGTACAGTGATGCGGTCGTTCCGCGCGTTCTGGTCATTTAGGTCGAGCGTCTGCAACCCCGGAGACAAGTCACTAGGGTGGCGACGTGGTCGATCACACGCGCTATCCGCTGATCCCGTGGCCGAGGGCCCTGGAGGCACGCGAGGGTGCCTTCGCCCTGGTCGCCGGCACCCGCATCGCGGGGGGCGAGAGAGATGCCGACGCGCGCCGGCTCGCTGACCTGCTTGCCGGGTATCTCCGTGAACTTGCCGGTATCGACGCGCCCGAGGGAGCGGATGGGACGATCACCCTCAGGCTGCGGCCGGATGCGCCCGCCGGAGATGAGGCCTACGCGCTGGACATCACCGCCGATCGGATTGATCTCGGGGCGCGCGATGCGCGCGGACTGTTCTACGGGATCCAGACCCTCCGGCAGCTCGTCGCCGCGTCGCCGAAGGCCGTGGCGGCGGTCCGCATCGACGACGCTCCGCGGTTCCCGTATCGGGGCCTCCACCTGGACGTCGGGCGGCACTTCTTCCCGGTCGAGTTCATCAAGCGCTACATCGACCTGCTCGCGACGTTCAAGCTCAACACCTTCCACTGGCATCTCACCGAAGATCAGGGCTGGCGTCTCGAGATCAAGAAGTACCCGAAGCTCACCGAGGTCGGTGCGTGGCGGACGGAGACGATCGTCGGTCACGCCCGCCGGGGACCGAAGGGCTACGACGGCACCCGCCACGGCGGCTTCTACACCCAGGAGCAGGCGCGCGACGTCGTGGCCTACGCGAAGGCGCGGGGCGTAACGGTCCTGCCGGAGATCGAGATGCCCGGCCACAGCCTCGCCGCGCTTGCGGCGTACCCCGAGCTCGCCAATGTGCCCGGGCCATTCGAGGTCCGCACGACCTGGGGCATCTCGGACGAGGTCTTCTCGCCCAGTGAGGCGACATTCACCTTCCTCGAGAACGTGCTGCGCGAGGTGATGGACATCTTCCCGAGCGAGTACATCCACATCGGCGGCGACGAAGCGCCGAAGAAGCGGTGGCAGGAGAGCGCCGCGGCGCAGGAGCTGATCAAGAAGGAGAAGCTCGGCGACGAGGACGAGCTCCAGAGCTGGTTCATCCGGCGGATCGAGCGGTTCCTGAATGACCATGGACGCCGGCTCATCGGCTGGGACGAGATCCTCGAGGGCGGCCTCGCGCCGAACGCGACGGTGATGTCATGGCGCGGCACGAAGGGCGGGATCGCCGCGGCGAAACAGGGGCACGATGTGGTGATGGCCCCGCAGGAGGACCTCTACTTCGATCACTACCAGGGCGACCCGGAGCACGAGCCCCTCGCCATCGGCGGCATGACGCCGATCGAGGACACCTACCGGTACGAGCCGGTCGCCGCCGAGCTATCGGCTGACGAGGCCACACACGTGCTCGGACCGGAGGCCTGCATGTGGACGGAGTACATGCCGACCACGGATCAGGTCGAGTACATGGCCTATCCGCGGGTCCTGGCGCTCGCGGAGATCGCGTGGTCGCCGCGTGCGGCCCGCGACTGGGCGTCGTTCCAGCAACGGCTGCCGGCCGCGCTCGCGTTCCTCGACCGTCTCGGCGTGCACTACCGCAAGCCGAGCTAAGCGACCTCCGCGATCGCGACCGGCCGGCCGAGCTCGGCGGAGTGGTACGCGGCGAGCACGACCTCGAGCGAGCGCAGACCGTCCTCACCGCTGATCGGCACGGGTCGCCTCTCGAGGATCGCGTCCACGAAGCCCGCGACCATGAGCGAGTTCAGATCGTCGCCCCAGCCGACGAGCTTCGTCGTGCCCGCCGCGTCGTCGTAGTGCGTCAGTGACTGGCGGAACACGTCGACGTCGACGGTGCCGCGATCACCGACGACGTGCAGCGTGACCCCGCCCCACGTCGGATACGTCGCGGGCCGTGACCAGCTGCAGTCGATGGAGGCGAACGCGCCGCTCGAAAGATCGAGCGTGAGCAGGCCGCAATCCTCCACCGGCAATCCGTAGAGGAATGAGCCGAGCTCGGCGTGCACGCGCACCACCTCGTCGCCCAGGAACCACCGCAGCGCATCGGCGACGTGGACCGTGTGGTCCATCGCCGCGCCGCCGCCGGCCTCGTGCGGATCGCCGAACCAGCGGCCGGGATACTGGCCGGGATTTCTCGCGCGCACGGCGCGGATCGCGCCGAGGCTGCCCTGGTCGATCGCCGCCTTCAGCGCGCCGACCGCCGGGCTGCTCCGCACGGGCAGCGCGACGCCCAGCTGCACGGCCGCGCGCCGGCAGGCCTCGATCATCGCCCGGCCATCCGCCGTCGTCGTCGCCAAGGGCTTCTCGCAGAGCACGTGCACGCCCGCCGCCGCGGCGGCCTCGGTGTAGCGGCGGTGCCCGGCGTTCGTCGATGCGATGACGATCGCGTCGCTCGCCGCGAGCAGCGCGTCCAGGGTCGCATGCGTCGGACCGTCGTGAGCGGCTCCGGCGTCGTCGTACGAGCCGCTGAACGCGACCTGCGGCAGCGTCGCGAGCGTGCGCGCGAGCCCGGGCGCGTGGACGTGGGCCCACGACACGAGCCCGACGCGCAGCTGCTTCATGCCGGTGCGGTCCATCGAACGACCTCACCGCGATCGGCGGACTCGATCACCGCGAGTCCGAGGCCGAGCGAGCGCGAACCCTCGCGTCCGTCCACGAGCGGCGGCTCGCCGCGGCCGAGGCGTTCGACGAGATCGCGCAGCTGGTGGCGGTAGGGCGTCTCGCGCAGCGTCGGGGCCGGGATTACGCCGGCGCTCGCGTCGCCGGCGGGGGTTTGGACGACGAACGGCGCGACCGCGCGGCTGTCGTGCGCCAGCATGCCGTGCTCTCCCCGGACCTCGAACGTCGTGCGGAAGCCGCTGTGCTCCGCCCAGCTGGCCTCGAGCTGCACGATCGGACGGTCGTCGTACCGGAGGGTCGCGAGTGCGTAGTCGAGCGCGCCGCCCCCCGTCAGCCGCTTGCCGTAGACCCGGGCCGGCTCGCCGAACCACCACCGCATCACGTCCAGGTCATGGAGCATGAGATCGAGCACGACCCCGCCGCTCTTGGCGGGGTCGAGATACCACGCGCGTGCCGCGCCGACCGACAGCGTCCCGCGCGTCAACGTCGCGATCGCCGCACGGCCCAGCGCGCCCGCATCGAGCAGCTCCTTCGCGCGGCGGTACTCGGGAAAGAACCGGACGACATGACCGATCGCGAGCCGCATGCCGGCGTCGTCGCACGCCCGGACCATCGCTCGCGCGTCGTCGAGCGTGCGCGCGATCGGCTTCTCACAGAAGACGTGCTTCCCCGCTCTGGCCGCGGCGATGGCGTGCTCGGCATGGAGATGTGTCGGCGACGCCACGACGACCAGATCGACATCGTCGCTCGCGCACAGGGCCGCCACATCCGGAGCGACCCGCACGCCGAGCTCGGTCGCAAGGGGCTGGGCCTCGGCGACGGTCTCCGCGGCGATGGTCACGAGCTGCGCGCCCGGGATGCCGGACGCCGCGCGTGCATGCGTCGAGCCGGCGAACCCGGTGCCAATGACGCCGATGCGAAGTGGCACGCAGCGCAGGCTAGGCCTGCGCGCGGCTAGGCGGTGAGGCCGATGTCGAAGGTGGCGGTGTAGCCGTCGGCGTTCTTCTCCGGCGAGAGCGTGAGCTTCCCGCCGCTTCCCTGGAAGATGCCATCGCCCTCGTTCCGCAGCCGCGAACCGGTCTTCTGCGAGTACGGGGACTGCGCCAAGACCTGATCGTTCAGCGTCTCCGTGAAGAAGAGCTGCGATGTGAAGTCGGACACCTGGCCGTTCGCGGCGGTCGTGCGGATCTTGAAGTGGATGTGCACGGCGCGGCCCTGGTACCAACCGGGCCAGATCGTCAGAAACGAGGCCTGCCCTCTGCTGTCGGTGGCCTGGTAGCCGCGAAGGAATTTCGTCCCCTTGGTGCTGCCGAAGCTCGGATCGCTCGCATCGGAGTACACGCCGAGAGCGTCGCAATGCCAGACGTCGACGGTCGCGCTTGCGAGCGCGGCGCAGGACGTGCCGCTCACTCTTGACACGAGGAACGTGAGGCGGAGCGGCGTGCCAGGACGCACGGTGCCGTTCGCTGGATCCGAGCGGATGTCCGAGCGCGCGAGCCTCTCGTCGACGAAGTACGGGCCTTCGGTCAGCGCGGGCCGCACGACGCACGACGGGAGCACGACCGACGCGGCGGGGGTGACCACGGCCGTGGCGTTCGAGGTCGGCCCGCTCAGGGCCGTCGCGGTGGCCGAGGGCGCGCCAACGGCTGCCGGCGCGCAGGCCACGACGAGCGCGGAGCCGCCGAGGAGCGCGAGCACCTCGCGGCGGCTGAGGATCCGGCCGATCGGGCGGTCGTCATCGTCGATGTGGAACGCGGGGCGCGTCAGCCCTTCGGTCCGGTCGCAACGATGTCGATGGCGAGGCGGATCTCGTCGGTGACGCTGACGACCCGGAACGGCACCGAGGGCGCCGACATCCCGAAGTCACCGAACTTCAGCGCTGGATCGGCCGTCGCGGTGACCGTGAGGTCGGCGGCGGTGCGGACCCCCTTCACCGTGAAGGTGAGGTCCTTGCTCTTGCCGTGGATCGTGAGCGCCCCGGTGAGGGTGAAGGACAGGTCGCCGCTCGCGGGCAACGGCAGCGTCAGTCCGGTCGTCTTCGCGGGCACGAACGTCGCGGTCGGGAACTGGCGGGTGTTGAGGGTGTCCTGCTTCACGAAGTTGTCCCGGTCCCGCGAGTCGCTCGACAGGGTCGTGAGCTCGAAGGTGATCTTGGAATCCGGGGAGAAGCTGCCGTCGGCATTCAATGAGAAGGAGCCCTTCGCGCCGGTCGCGGTGAGCACGGCGTCGGACGGGAGGTTCACGCCGACGAGCTGCTCGCGCACACGCGCGACGGCCTTCGACTTGTCGCTCACGGTCCAGGTGAGCGCACCCGCGGCAACGGGCGCCGTGGTCGTTGGCGCGGCCGTGGTTGGCCCGGCCGTCGGATCGACCGTGACCGCGGCCGGCGAGCCGCACGCCGCGACCGCAAGCGCGACGATGAACAACGCGACGGCTCGTCCTGGCGTCAGCATGCGGTCCAGAGTACGCAAGCGGGACGGCCGCGGGTTAAGTTGCAGATAAGAAGGAGCACAACGTGAATGTGTTCGAGGCGGTGCGCACAGTGCTGGCCGTGCGCCGTTACGCGGACCGACCGGTCGAGGCCGCGGTGGTCCGGCGGATCGTCGACGCGGCTCGGCTGAGTGCGAGCTCGATGAATCTGCAGCCCTGGCACTTCATCGTGGTGCAGGAGCGGGCCACGCTCGGGAAGATCGGCGCAGCGATGAAGACCGGCCCGTACGCCGCGAGCGCCGCATTCGCCGTGGTCGTCGCGGTCGAGAAGGCGAGCCCGTACGCCGTGTCCGACGCGAGCCGGGCGATCCAGAACATGATCCTGGTGGCCTGGGCCGAGGGCATCGGGTCCAACTGGACCGGCTTCGGTCCGATGCCGGCGGTCGAGAAGCTCCTCGGCGTGCCGACGACGCATCAGGGTCTCGCGGTCGTGCCGTTCGGCTACCCGGAGGCGAAGCTCGGCAGCGGGCGAAAGAAACGCAAGCCGATCGGCAAGGTCACGAGCCGCGACCGCTTCGGGACGCCGTTCGTCTAGCTGGCATTCCCACCGATTTCTGAGGCCGGCACCCTCCGCCGCGTGCCACGGGTGCGTCCGAGGCCCACGACGACCGGTGGTCCGCGTCGCGGCGCAGCTGGCGTCGTGGTCAGACGGCCTCGAATGCGCGGGCCAGCGGATCGAGTCGGGGGCCGGCGGCGGATACAGAGTCGGGTGCGGAGCCACGCTGGTTCGGCCAGTGATTCCGGCGTGATTTCACGGATCGACCCTGCCACTCGGGTCACCCCAATTGGCAAGGTCGTGTCTGACGCCGGTGGTCTCAGCAACCGGTGGGAATCACAGCTAGGCGAACTGGACGGATCGCTTGGAGAGGCCGAGGAAGTAGCCGTCGATCACCGTGTCCGGCGACTCCTTCGTCGCGAGGCTCGCGCCGAGCGCGACGAACAGCGGCACGAAGTGGTCGACGGTCGGGTGCGCGTAGCGCACGCCGGGCGCGCGCCGCTTGTAGTCGACGAGCGTGTCCACGTCGCCCCGCGCGAGGGTCTCCGCGCTCCAGAGGTCGAACTCCTTCGACCACGCCGGCGGCAACGCATCGGGGCGGAAGTCCTCGAGGAACGGCAGCCCATGGGTCATGAAGCCACTCCCCACGATGAGCACACCCTCGTCGCGAAGCGGCGCGAGCCTCGTGCCGAGCTCGAGGAGCTCTCTCGCGTCGAGGCTCGGCATCGAGATCTGCAGCACCGGCACGTCGGCCTTCGGGTACATGACCGTGAGCGGCACGTACGCGCCGTGATCGAGCCCCCGGGTCGGATCGTCCGCGATGAGCTGGCCCGGAAGGAGATCGCGGACGCGCTGCGCGAGGGCCGGAGCGCCCGGCGCGGGATAGGTCACGTCGTAGTACTTCTGCGGAAATCCGTAGAAATCGTAGAGGAGCGGCACGCTCGTCGTGGCGCCGATCGTCAGTGGCTGATTCTCCCAGTGCGCCGACACGATGAGGATCGACTTTGGCGCGGGCAGGTCGGCCGACCAGTGCGCGAGCTGGCCCGGCCACACCGGGTCGTCGACGAGGATCGGCGCCCCGTGTCCGAGGTAAAGGGCGGGCATCCGGCTTGGGGTGTGATCGGTCATGGGGTCACCTCGGGTAACGCGTCGCCGGTGCGGGGCATTCCCCGAGCGCGACGCGTCGCGAGGAACGATCCGACCAGGATGAGCGCGAACCCGGCGGCGATGCCGGCGGTGAACGGCTCATTCAGCAGGACCACGCCAAGGACGATGGCGACCGCGGGATTGAAGTACGTGATGATCGTCGAGCGGATCGGACCGACCTCGGCGATGAGCGCGAAGAACACCAGGAACGCGACGGCTGTGCAGACGACGCCCAGGAACACGACGGCGAACAGGACCTGCGGAGACGGAAGCGCGTGCGGCAGCTGCGCGATCCCGACGGGGGCATAGGCGATGGCCGTGAGCGCGAGCGATGCCGCGACCACTCCGACCGCCGGCGCGCCCTGCAGCTTGCGCGCGATGATCATCGGCCCGAGGGCATAGCCGACGACGACAAGGCCGACCTCGCCGACGGCCAGCAGATCATCGGCGGCTACGTCGAGGCCGACGACGAGCGCCACGCCGGCGAACCCGACGATGAGTCCGATCACGCGGCGGAGATCCGGACGGTCGTCGCCCCCGACGATCCAGACGAGCAGCGCACCGACGAGCGGCACGCCGGCGATGAGCAATCCCGCGAGCGAGCTGGTGATCCGCTGTTCGGCGTCGGACAGCAGGATCCACGGTGCCGCGACTTCGACGATCGTGTACGCGACCACCCAGCGCCACCGCGGAAGCAGCGCCCGCAGGTCCCCGCGCGCGATGGCCAGCGGCACCAGGATCAGCCCCGCGACCGTCGTCCGCAGGAGGACGAGCGTCGCCGGCGTCAGCTCGGCGACCGCGATCTTGATGAGCAGGTAGGGGACGCCCCAGATCACGGCCATCGCGCCGAAGAGGAGCCAGCCGCGGCGGGTCACGGCCTCATTGTCGGTGACCGTGGGCTCCCTAGAGTGAGGTTCGTAGCGGAGGACACGAAAGATCGATGACCGAGCCTCTCAATCTCGACGAGTTCGAGGCCATCGCCCGCGGAACGCTGCCCCAGATGACCTACGACTTCATCGCCGGCGGCGCTGAGGACGAGCGCAGCGTCGCCGGCAACCGGGCCGCGTTCGCCGCGCGGGTGTTGCGCAATCGCGTGCTCGTGGACGTGACCACCCGTGACCTCGGGACGGAGCTGCTCGGCATCCAGCTTCCCCACCCGATCCTCCTCGCGCCGACGGCGCTCCACCGGCTCGCGCATCCGGGGGGCGAGGCCGCGACGGCGCGCGGGGCGGCGGCTGCAGGCGCTCTCTACACCGTATCGACCGCCACGAGCACCCCGCTCGAGGACATCGCCGCCGCTGCACCGGGGGCGCCGCGATGGTTCCAGCTCTATCACCTTGGTCAGCGCGAGGCGAGCGAAGCCCTGATCCGTCGCGCCGTCGCGACCGGTCATCAGGCGATCGTGCTCACGGTTGACGTGCCGCTCCTTGGTCGCAGGGAACGCGATCTCCGCGGCACGTTCACCCTCCCGCCCGGCATCGGCATGGCCCACGCGCACGAGCCGGCCTGGGCGCCCCCGGCGGCCGACGCGTCGAATGCATGGGCGAGCCCGATCGCGAGCGCGAACCTCGGCTGGGATGATCTGAAGTGGATCCGCGCGGCGGCCGGCGGACTCCCACTGCTGTTGAAGGGCATCGTGCGCGGTGACGACGCCGAGCGCGCGCTCAATGCCGGTGTCGACGGGATCTGGGTGTCGAATCACGGCGGGCGACAGCTGGACGGCGCCATCGCGACGCTGGACGCGCTCGTTGACGTCGCGCGGGCCGTGGCCGGAAACTGCGCGATCGTCGTCGACGGCGGGATCCGGCGGGGCACCGACATCATCAAGGCCCTCGCGCTCGGCGCGGACGCCGTCGCGATCGGGCGGCCGCAGCTGTACGGACTCGCGGCCGGTGGCGCCGGCGGAGTGCAGCGAGTGGTCGAGCTGCTTCGCGCGGAGCTCGACCTCGCGATGGCCCTGGTCGGAGCGCCCTCGTTGAGCGCCCTCGAGCCCGATCTGGTCGGCTAGCTCCGGGCACCCGCCTCGAGCGTGCCGTGCTGGATCATGAGCTCCTTCTCATTCGACGCGAAGCTCACGATCGATCCGCTCTTCTCGTCGACGATGGTCGTCAGCGTGAAGCCGGATGTGGCGAGGTACGAGAACGCTTTGACGTCGTCGTTGATCCGGGCGTGCTGATACGTGGCGCTCGAGTCGGCTGACGGCTCGGCGTCACCGGCTTCCTTCCACGAGACGGTGCCGTCAGTGGCGAACCGGTGCTCGAAGACCTTGCCCTTCATCGGCCCGTCGCTGTACGTCCAGCGAAGTGTCTTTCCCGAAAGGGGGTCCCCAGCCATGACTACCTCCCTAGCGTTCCTGCGATGCGCTGCAAGCGCAGCGCCAGCATCGTCTACTTGGCAATGATGCCGCTGTGACCGATCGCCTCGGCGCGACGCTACGAGACGACGGGTGCCGATTCCTCGTGTGGGCACCCCGGCCGCGCACCGTGGCCCTCCACCGGCCTGGACACCCTGACGTGCCGATGCAGCGTGACGCGGAGGGCTATGCGCATGTCCACGTGGATGGCATGCGCGCCGGCGATCGGTACGCCTATCGGCTGGACGGCGAACCCCGTCCGGATCCGGCGTCGCGCTGGCAGCCGGACGGCGTGCATGGCCTGTCGGCAGTGGTCGATCCCTCGGGATTCGGGTGGCTCCACGACGGGCCGGTCGCACCGCCCCTCGCGGAGCTCGTCCTGTATGAGTTGCACGTCGGCACGTTCACGGCGGAGGGCACGTTCGATGGCGCGACGCGCGCGTTCGACGGCCTGCGCGATCTGGGCGTGAACGCTCTGGAGCCGCTGCCGATCGGACAGTTCCCGGGCGCTCGCAACTGGGGTTACGACGGCGTGCAGCCGTTCGCCGTGCAGCAGAGCTACGGCGGGCCCGACGGCTTCCGGCGATTCGTCGACGCCGCGCACGCCGCCGGTCTCGGTGTCGTCCTCGATGTCGTCTACAACCACCTCGGACCCGAGGGGAACTACCTGGCCGAGTTCGGGCCGTACTTCACCGACCGCCACCAGACCCCGTGGGGCGCGGCGCTCAACTTCGACGGCCCCGATTCGGATCACGTGCGGCGCTACTTCCTCGAGAACGCGCTCATGTGGCTGCACGAGTATCACGTCGATGGGCTGCGACTGGACGCCGTCCACGCGATCGTGGACTCCTCGGCATACCCGTTCCTCGCGGAGCTCGCCGACGTGATCCACGGCGCGGCCGCCGAGCTCGGCCGGCGGGGGTACGTCATCGCCGAGGCGAACCTCAACGATCCCCGCGTCATCCGGCCGCGCGCGCAGGGCGGATGGGGCCACGATGCGCAGTGGAGCGATGACTTCCACCACGCCCTGCACAGCGCCCTCACCGGTGAGCGGAACGGCTACTACGCGGACTACGGGACGCTCGATCACCTCGCCCGGGCCTACGGCCGGGGCTTCGTGTACGCGGGCGAGCACTCGACGTTCCGCAAGGGCCGCTACGGTGCGCCGCCGGACGGCGTCCGCGGTGAGCAGCTCGTCGTCTCGACCCAGACCCACGATCAGGTCGGCAACCGGGTGCGCGGCGAGCGGCTCTCCTCGCTCGTCGGCTTCGAGGATCTGAAGCTCGCGGCTGTCGCGATGCTCTGCGGCCCATGCACGCCGATGCTGTTGATGGGCGAGGAGCACGGCGAGCGCGCGCCATTCCACTTCTTCACGAGCCACGGTGACGCGGAGCTCATCGGCGCGGTCGGCCGCGGGCGGATCTACGAGTTCGCGGCCTTCGATTGGCAGGGTGACAGTCCCGATCCCCAATCCGAGGAGACCTTCCGGATGTCGGTGCTCACCCCGCCGGAGCGATGGACGGACGAGCAGCGCGTGCTGCGACGGCTCCATGGCGAGCTCCTCCGGCTTCGGCGGACCATGCCTGCCCTGCGCGATCGGACGCTCGACCCGGAGCTCGTCCGCGTGGAGCCCGACGAGGTCCTCGTCGTACGGCGGCCCGGTCCACCCGACGCCCTCCTCGTCCTCGCCCTGGCTGGGGACGCCGAGGCGGCCGTTCCGGGCCGCTGGCGCGTGGTGCTGGATACGGCGCATGCCGATTGGAACGGCCCGGGAAGCCGGCGCCCGGAGATCATCACGGACCGCATGCCGGTGCACGGACGGTCGGCGGTTTTGCTGGAGCGACGCACGTAAAA
This sequence comes from Chloroflexota bacterium, assembly GCA_030948585.1. Taxonomy (GTDB): domain Bacteria; phylum Chloroflexota; class Limnocylindria; order P2-11E; family P2-11E; genus UBA4735. Next base: position 180 of record JALZAB010000032.1, on the reverse strand, counting down.
GGCGCCCCGGCCGACGACGGCCGGGGCGCCCTCAGGCTCGCGTGCGGTTTAGAGCTTCGTCGAGCCGGGCTTGTCCTCGAGCGGTACGAAGTACGTCTCGCACGCGAGCTCCACGAGCTCGGGCGTGATCTCCGCGGGCTTGTCCAGGAACCGGGCGGCCGCGTCGAGGTGACCCATGAG
>JALZAB010000090.1 GCA_030948585.1 Chloroflexota bacterium | reverse complement strand
AGGACTCCGGTGAAGCCGGCGGAGAGCGCATCGGTCGCGCGCTCCAGGCTCGACAGCCCGCCGGCCAGCCGGCACGGAACGCCGCTCGCTCGCGCGATCTCGCCGAGCAGCGGAAGGTTCGCGTACTCGCCACGCTCCGCGCCATCCAGGTCGACGAGGTGCAGCTCCTCCGCGCCTTCCGCGACGAACGTTGCCGCCAGGGCCCGCGGATCGAGATCCAGCGTCGCTTCTGAGCGGAACTGCACGCGGCCAGCACGCACGTCGACAGAGGGCACGATCACCATGGGCGACGGCGGGCCTCGGCCGCGGCGCGGGGGTATCGCTCTGGTGTGGCGCGCAGCTTCCGCATCACGACGAGATTGCGTCCAGGCAGCACATCCGCGACGCCGAGCTCGGTCGTCGACACGATCGACACGATCTCGCCGCCGAGCAGCGTGAGCGCCGTACGGGCGGCGGCCAGCTCCGGGTCGACCTTTCCCTTCCACACGATCGCGTCACCGCCGATGCGTAGGAACGGCAGCAGGTACTCGGCGCACGCGGCGAGCGTCCCCACGGCGCGAGCGGTGCCGACGTCATACGTTGCGCGTCGATCGGCCGAGTGGGCGAGCGTCTCGGCGCGCTCGTTCCGGACCTCGATCCGATCGAGGCCCAGAAGCGCGCTCGTGTCGGCAAGGAACCGTGCCTTCTTTCCGACCGACTCGATGCAGGTCAGCGACGTACGGGGCATCGCGATCCGCAGCGCGAAGCCGGGGAAACCGGCGCCGCTGCCGACATCCACCACTCGCTCGCGACCGGTCCACACTCGAACGGCACACGCCGTGAACGAATCGAGGAAGTGCTTTGTCGCAATCGCGTCGAGCTCGGTGATCGCAGTGAGGTTCACGCTCGTATTGCGTTCGATGAGCGCACTCGCATATCGCTCGCAAAGCGCGACGTCCGCCGGCGCGAGCTGCACGCCGACCTCGGCGGCGCGGGCCGCGAGCGCCTGGAACTCGCGCGCGGCCGCCGCGGGCACGCTGGGTATCGTATGGCGCTGAGGACAGCTGTTCGGGCGTTGGTGTGCCTGTTCGTCCTGGCCATCCCGCTGGCGACGGCCGCGGACGCCGTGGCCCGGACGGTCACCATCCAGAGCTTTGCCTTCGCCCCGGTGACCCTCACGATCACCACCGGCGACACCGTGACGTGGCAGAACGCAGATCCGACGGCGCACACGGCGACGTCGACCGTGCCGGGACAATTCGACACCACAGCCATCGCGCCCGGCACTGCAAGCCGGCCCATCGCCTTCGCCCAGGCCGGGACGTTCGCGTATCACTGCGCGATCCACCCGGGCATGACGGGGACGATCATCGTGCTCGCTGCGGCGACGCCGATCCCGACGCCTCGCCCACCGACGCCCCCGCCGCCGACAGCGCCGGCCACCCCGGCTCCCACGGCCCCACCGACGCCCGAGCCGACCACCGCGGCACCGACGGCATCGCCGACCGCGAGCCCATCACCGGCGTCGACGCCGACGCCCATCCCCTCCGTCAGCGGCACCCCGATCGCCGTCCCCACGAGCCTCGCGGTCGCAAGCCCGAGTGGAGCCCCCGGCACAGCACCCGATCTCGGTAACGGTCCCGGCGCGTTGCTGGCAGTGGGCGGCGCGGCGGTCGTGGTCGCTCTGGCTGGAGTCGCGCTGTATCTCTCCCGTCGCAGATAACGATCGCGTAACGACCGCTCCGACGACGTGGCAACAGCTATGCATCGATGGCTCCTCATGAACGAGTGGCTCGATGGTGTGTTCGGCACCGTGCGGTGCGCCAACTGTGGAGCGGTCTATGGGCGCGACTCGATCTCGCCCGTGGGCAACCGCGATGACTACTGGTTCGTGCGCTGCACGTGCGAGACGTGCGGGACCCAGGGACTCGGCGTGGTAATCGTGAAGCGCGTCGATGATGGGCCACCCGTGGATGTCGAGCGCTCGCTCGCGCTGGCCGACGGGGACGAGCGCATCCATGTCGATGACGTCCTCGAGGCCCACGAGCTGCTTCGTGATTACGTCGGGGACATGCACGGCCTGTTCGAAAAGGTGTCTGGCCACTAGGTGCGACAATGGCGGTCTGATGACGACCGCCGTGAAGGGCCCCGCCGACGACATCGCCGAGATCCTGCTCGATGCCGACACGATCAAAGAGAAGGTCCGCGAGCTCGGGGCCCGCATCGCAGACGACTACGCTGGACGGGACCTCGTCCTCGTCAGCATCCTCAAGGGCGCCCTGCCATTCCTCGCCGATCTCATGCGCGAGGTCCCGATCTACTGCTCGCTCGATTTCCTCGAGGTGTCCTCGTACGGGGCCGAGACCACGTCGAGCGGCGTCGTCCGCATCCTGAAGGATCTCGCGAAGCCGATCGAAGGACGTGACGTCCTCGTGGTCGAGGACATCCTCGATACGGGCCACACCCTGAGCTACGTCATCGAGCACCTGCGCGGACAGCATCCGTCGTCCCTTGGCCTCTGCGCCCTGCTCGACAAGCCGGCCCGACGCCTGGTGCCGATCCAGGTCGAATACACCGGCTTCCAGATCCCTGACAAGTTCGTCGTCGGCTATGGACTGGACTTCGCCGAGCGGTACCGCAACCTGCCGTTCATCGGCGTGCTGAAGCCCGAGGTGTACGCGACGACGCCATGAGGCTTGGCATCGCGTGCGGCGTGCTGCTGGTCGCCTCGAGCGTGCTCTCGGCCGGGGGACCGGCATCCGCGTCGACGCTACCGGCGATGCCCGCGACCGTTCGCGTGAACATCGCGGGGCTCGGGCTTTCGTACGCGGTCATCTCATCCACTGGCACGCTGTCCGCGATCGGTCCCGACGGCTCGCTGCTCTATCGCGGTGCGGGCAAGGCCCTCGCCCGGACGAACGTGCGGAGCGTGCAGGCCTTGGGCGTGGAGCTTCCCACTCGGGACTCGGTGGGGACGCTGTCCCGGACCGAGCGCGCGGCCCTCATCCGGGACGCCCGGCTTGCGATCGCGGAATCTGGCCCGCGCGCGATCGTGACCACGCCGTTCCAGCTCTCGCTCCTGCAGAACGCCGGCGACGACCTCGGGAAGGTCGTCCTGCAGTCGGACAAGATCGCGAGCATCAGGTTCTCCACGGCCGGCGGCACGCTCATGGTCAACGGCCGGGCGTACCGGGGCAGCTTCGAGCTCGCGCCGGACGACGAGGGCGACATGGTGGTGGTGAACATCGTCTCGACCCACGACTATCTGGCGTCGGTCGTCGGCTCCGAGGAGCCGTCGTCCTGGGAGCCCGAGGCGCTCGCGTCGCAGGCGATCGCGGCGCGGACGTATCTGTACACGCACCTCGGCAAGCACAAGGCCTACGACCTCGAGGGGGACACCCGCGACCAGGAGTACGACGGGACGATCAACGAGGACGCGCGCACACTACGGGCCGTCGAGCGCACGGCCGGCGTCGTCGTGACGTACCGCGGGGTGCCGATCGAGGCCCTCTACTCCGCGAACGCGGGAGGCATCACCGAGGACTCCGAGAACGTCTTCGCGAACGCCCTCCCCTACCTGCGCAGCGTGACGTCCGCCGGCGACCTGGTGGCGAAGGACAGCTCATGGGGCCACACGAGCTACGAGTGGACGAAGGAGCTGAGCGCTGCGCAGCTTCGCGCGTTTCTCCGGTCCCGCGGCCTGGACGTCGGCACGCCCACCGCGATCACGATCACCGAGGCATCGTCGACCGGCCGGGTCATCGGCGCGAAGGTCGTGGGGACGACGGGTTCGGCGGCCATCGGCAAGGATCGGTCGCGCTACTACTTTGGCCTCATGAGCTCGCTGTTCACGGTGAAGGTCCTGCCCACCGGCGCGAATGAGCGGGTGGGGGCAACGAATGCGGACCGGATCGCCGCGCTGAACGCGCTGGACGCGCGGGTGATCCAGACGAGCTTCGATGTGGTGCGCGACGCGAATGGGAACGAGCTCGGGCTTCGGGTGAGCGGCTACGTGTACGAGCTGCCCGC
>JALZAB010000046.1 GCA_030948585.1 Chloroflexota bacterium | reverse complement strand
GACGTCGACAGCGACCCATCCTTGAGGAGCTCGAGCGTCGAGAACTTGATGTCGATGACCCGGTAATGCCACGCCGCCCCATGCAGCGCCGGCGCGGGCACGCTCGGGTCATCGTTCTCCCCGAGCGCATCTCCGCAGAGCTCGGCCAGCACGTCGGAGCGGATCAGCAGGTCGATGCGCCCATATGTGCGGGCTTGGGGATCCCGCAGCAGACCCTGGGCGATGACCCGCTCGCCCCGCTCCATCGCCGCGACCGTCTCGTGCGCCGCCGCGAGTGACCGCGCATCGTCGCGATCGATGTCGATGCGCGTGAGGCCGACCCGCCGTTCGAGGTCCTGAAGGACCTGCGCCTCGAACCGCTGGCCCTGCCGCGCGAGGAATCGCTGGAAGTCGAACCGCTCGTCGTACGCCGCTCGCTGGCCGTCGCGAGCGATACCGCGCTCTCCGCCATATCGATCGAGCCAGTCGAGCACGGCATCGTTGCGGGCCCAGTTGCGGATCGCGCCGGCGGAGACCCAGTCGTCCCAGTCCGCGTCCGTCGTGGGTAGGAGCGTGCTGCCGTCGTCGCGCGTGACGAGCGCATTCGCGCCGCGCACCGGCCGTCCGATCGCGAGGGCGAGCGTGAGCTGCGTGGGGTCTCGGTCAGCCATCGAGCAGGGCGGCGAGCTTGCCGAGGTCCGACGAATGGACGAGCGGGGCGGCGTCGTCCGGTGGCGGCGCGCCCAGGCGGTTCGCCCAATACACGTCCATGCCGAGGCGCTTGGCGCCACCGACGTCGTGCGACGAGCCCGCCACGAACAGCACGCGCCGGGCCTCCACCCCGATGGCCGCGAGGGCGGCGCGGTACGGGCGAGGATCGGGCTTGTACGCGCCGGCCTGCTCGGCGGTCATCACGAACGCGAACTCACCCGCCTGCTTCGCCGCGCGTTCGCCGAGCTTCTGCGAGCAGTTCGTGACGATGAATCGTGGCGTGTCCCCGAGCGAGATCAGCGCGCGGCGCGTATCCGGCCAGGGCTCCGCCTCGCCCCAACGTGACAGCAGCGTCGTGGCGTGCGCGCGTCCGAGGCCGACCTCGTTGGCGCTCTCATGCACGAGGTCGTCGAACGCGCGGTACGGCCTGCCGCGCAGGAGTCGCTGATTCGCGGTGTGCCACCGCGTGCCGGTGTCATCGTCGCCGGCCGCCGATCGCCAGAGCGGCAGCGTGTCCAAGAGCGCCGTGAGCAGGTCGAAGCCGACGGCGTCGTAACGGGGCATGCCTCTAGGCTACGCGGCGTGGGACGCTTCATCGTCGAAGGCGGCACCGCTCTGCGCGGCGAGGTCACTGCAAAGGGCAATAAGAACTCGGCGCTGCCGCTGATCGCCGCGAGCCTCCTGACGAGCGAGCCGTACATCCTTCGCAATCTGCCTCGGATCCGCGACGTGTACGGGATGCTCGAGATCGTCCACGACCTCGGCGCGAGCGTCGAATGGCTCGATGACCACTCCGTCAAGATCGTCGCCGCCAACGTCAACAAGACCGCGATCGATCCGAAGCTGTCGCGCGAGATCAGGACGTCGCTGCTCTTCGCCGGCCCGATGCTCGCCCGGTTCAAGAAGGTCACTCTTGGCCCGCCGGGCGGGGACGTGATCGGGCGGCGGCGCACCGACACGCACTGGCTCGCGCTGCAGCGGTTCGGCGCAAAGCTCGCGCACGACCGGACCGGGTTCGGGCTCGAGGGCACCGAGCTCGTCGGGGCGGACGTGCTCCTTGACGAGGCCTCCGTGACCGCGACCGAGAACGCGCTCCTCTGTGCCGTCCTGGTGCCCGGCCGCACGGTCATCCGCAACGCCGCGAGCGAGCCGCACGTCCAGGAGCTCTCGATGGTGCTCGTCCAGATGGGCGCACGGGTCCACGGCATCGGCACCAACACGCTCGAGGTCCGCGGGGTGCCGGAGCTGCGCGGCGTCGACCATGAGGTCTGGAGCGATCACCAGGAGGTCGGATCGTTCATGGGTCTCGCGGCCATGACCCACGGCGAGCTCGTCGTCCACAAATGCGCGCCTCAGCACCTCGCGATGATCCGCGCGGTCTTCAAGCGTCTGGGCGTCGACTCGAGCGTCGACGGGGACGAGCTCCACGTGCCGTCGAAGGCCCACTACGTGATCGAGCAGGATCTCGGCGGCAAGATCCCCAAGGTCCAGCCGCAGGTCTGGCCCGGATTCCCGTCCGACCTCACGAGCATGGCCACCGCCTTCGCCACGCAGGCCGAAGGGCTCGTCCTGATCCACGAGTGGATGTACGACGCGCGGATGTTCTGGCTCGGCACCCTCGAGACCATGGGCGCGCGGCTGCTCCTCGCCGATCCGCATCGCGCGCTCGTCGTCGGCCCCACGCAGCTGTACGGCACGGACATCCGGAGCCCCGACATCCGCGCCGGCCTGGCCCTCCTCGGCGCGGCGCTCGCTGCCAAGGGGACGAGTGTCATCGACAACATCGATCAGATCGACCGGGGCTACGAGGACATCGACGGCCGGCTCCGCGGCCTCGGCGCGAAGATCGAACGGGTGGCGTGAGCGCGCTCGATATCCGGCCCGCGCATGTTCCGGCTCGCTCGTTCGTCACCCACCTGGAGTGCGCCCGGTGCGGCGCGACGGCCGACGCGACGAAGCTCGCGAACCTCTGTCCGGTCGACGGCGGGCCGTACCTCGTGCGCTACGACCTCGAGCGCCTGCGGTCCGTGCCTCGGACGATGCTCGCCGGCCGGCAGGCCTCCCTCTGGCGCTACCGCGAGCTGCTGCCGCTCGACGATCCGAACAACGCGGTCAGCCTGGGCGAGGGGAACACGCCGATCATCGAGCCGTTCAGCTTGCGTGAGTCGCTGCAGCTCCATCGGCTGTTCATCAAGGACGAGGGCCTCTTGCCGACGGGTACGTTCAAGGCTCGCGGTGCGGCCATCGGTGTCACCCGCGCCCGCGAGCTTGGCGCGACGACGATCGCCCTGCCGACGGCCGGCAACGCCGGGGCCGCGTGGGCCGCGTATGGAGCACGCGCGGGCCTCGGGGTCATTGTGGTGATGCCCGCGACGACGCCCGCGACGATCCAGCGCGAGACGTCCGCATACGGGGCCCGCGTGTATCTGGTGGACGGCTCCATCGCGGATGCCGGCGCGGTCGTGAAGCGAGCCTGCGCCGACCACGGCTGGTTCGACGCCTCCACGCTGAAGGAGCCCTACCGCATCGAGGGAAAGAAGACGATGGGCTTCGAGATCGCCGAGCAGGCGGGGTGGACGCTTCCGGACGTCATCGTCTATCCGACCGGCGGCGGCGTCGGGCTCATCGGCATGTGGAAGGCGTTCGCCGAGCTGCGCCGTATCGGCTGGGTCGAGGGCGACAAGCTGCCGCGTTTCGTCGCGGTGCAGGCAGCCGGCTGCGCGCCCATCGTCAAGGCGTTCCACGACGACAAGCTCGAATCGGAGCCGTGGCCCAATCCCGAGACATTCGCCGCCGGGATGCGCGTGCCGAAGGCCCTTGGCGATTTCCTGATCCTTCGGATCCTTCGAGAGTCGAGCGGCATCGCGATCGCCGTGACCGACGAGGAGATCGCGGCGATGATGCGGCTCGTCACCGTGAGCGAAGGGATGCTCGTATGTCCCGAGGGTGCGGCGGCCATCGAGGGCGCGCATCAGCTCGCGAAACAGGGCTTCATCGATCCACACGAGGACGTTCTTGTCATCAACACCGGGAGCGGGCTGAAGTACGCGGAGTCCCTTCAGGGGGACGAGCCGATCCACCTGGCCGCGGGCGCTCCGATCCCACGACTGGAGCGCACGGCCGCCGGGTGAGGCCGCCGCCGTAGGCCCGCCTAGCATGGCGAGCATGCCCATCGCGTCCGACGTGCTCGGCCTCGTCGGCAACACGCCCCTCGTGCAGCTGAGCCGCATCGGCAAGGGTCTCCGCCCGCGCCTGGTCGCGAAGCTCGAGATGCTGAACCCCGGCGGAAGCGTCAAGGACCGCATCGGTCTCGCGATGATCGAGGATGCCGAGAAGCGTGGATTGCTCAAGCCCGGCGGCACGATCGTCGAGCCGACGAGCGGCAACACCGGTGTCGGCCTCGCCATCGCGGCGACCCTGAAAGGCTATCGGCTCGTCTGCACGATGCCGGACAAGCAGAGCCAGGAGAAACGGGACATCCTGCGCGCGTACGGCGCGGAGGTCGTCATCTGCCCGACGGCCGTCGCGCCCGATTCGCCGCAGTCCTATTACAAGGTCGCGGAGCGCCTCGCGAAGGAGCTGCCGGGCGGGTACATGCCGGGCCAGTACTGGAATCAGCAGAACGTCGCCGCGCACTACGCCTCGACCGGTCCTGAGCTCTGGGAGCAATCCGGCGGCAGGATCACGCACTTCGTCCTCGGCATCGGCACCGGCGGCACGGTCACCGGTGCAGGCCGGTACCTCAAGGAGCGGAATGCGAAGATCCAGATCGTCGGCGCCGATCCCGAAGGGTCGATCTACACCGGCGACGTCCACCCGTACAAGACCGAGGGGATCGGTGAGGACTTCTGGCCCGGCACGTTCGACAAGTCCATCGTCGACCGCTGGGTCACCGTCAGCGATCGTGACTCGTTCCTGACCGCGCGGCGCATCACGCGTGAGGAGGGCATCCTCGCGGGCGTCTCCTCCGGCACCGCGATGTTCGCGGCCCTGACCGTGGCGAGGGAGCTCGATGAGACGGCGATGGTGGTCGTGCTGCTGCCTGATTCCGGGAAGTCATACCTGTCCAAGCTCTACAACGACGAATGGATGCGCCAAAACGGATTCCTGCGGCGGTTCGCGCACCTCATGCGCGTGGGCGACGTGATCCGGGATCGCGAACGCGGCACGCCGCAGCTGGTGGTGGTGTCCCGCAGCGACAGCGTGCGTTCGGCCATCGACACGATGCAGCGATACGGCATCTCGCAGATCCCCGTCGTCGCGAACGGCACGGCGACATCGGTCAGCGACATCGTTGGGAGCGTGCAGGAGCGAACGATGCTCGATCGCGTCTTCCGCGAGCCCGCGCTCGTGGACGCGACCGTCGAGCGCGTGATGGAGGCGCCGTTCCCGGTGGTGCAGGCGAATGAGGACGTCGAGCGCCTGTACGCGGGGCTGGCCGGGGACGTACCCGCGCTCCTCGCCGTCGATGATGGCCGGCCGGTGTCGGTGATCACGAAGGCCGATCTGCTCGAATTCGTGGCCCATCAGAGGCGCGCCGAGCGCTAACGCGCGCGAGCACGCGCGTGGTCGCCCGCCGAGCCGGCTGGCATCGCATCTGCAAAACGGGTCCCCGCCCATGAGGCACGGAACGCCAGTTGCGCGGTCGCGCACATGCTTGACTGTGTGCTGCACAGACACATAGACACCCCATGTGCGTCCTTCGCGGCGGGCCCGCCGCAGCTCCAGATCGAGAGGTCGCAGATATCCAATGGCTGAACAGAACGGCGGCATCGAGGCCACCGCGGTCGCCGCGGCGCAGGCCGAATTGCTGCCCGGCGGAGTGCAGAAGAACGCTGAGAAGATCCTCGAGAGCGTCTGCGACCCGAGCCGGCTGCGGATCGTGCAAGCGCTTCGCGCGACCCCGCTGACCGTGAGCGAGCTCTCGCGGGTGATCTCCAAGACCCGGGCCGCAACGAGCCAGCACCTCAAGGTCCTTCGCGGCGTGGATGCCGTCACCGCGGAGCGACACGGGCAGTTCGTCGTGTATTCGCTCTCCGAGCACGTCAACGCCGCAGTGCTCGAGAACGTGGCGAACGCGTTCGACCAGCTTCGACCGACGGGATGACCAGGCGGATCGTTCTCATCGAGGACGATCCAGATATCGCGGCCCTGGTGGAGGACATGCTCACTGAGCTCGGTCATGGGGTCGAGGTGCGGGACCAGCTCCCCGAGGGGGTCATCGATGAGGACGCGGAGCTCGTGATCACAGACCTTGTCGCGATGCGCAGCTACGACCCCTCGTCAGCCCGCGCTTGGGTCGCACGCGTGCGAGCGGCGTTCCCCAGTGCGGCACTCGTGGTCTGCACCGCGCACGCGCCCGCCGCCGTCGCGGGCGCGGCCGGCCTCGGCGCCGACGCCGTCCTGTCGAAGCCGTTCGAGGTCGCGCGGTTCACGGCGGTCGTGGAGTCGCTGCTGGGCGACTGACCCGCGGCCCGACGGGCGCCCATACTTGCGGCATGAGGAAGGACCTTCGCAGGCAGAGCTTCGAGACCCTCGCCATCCATGCCGGCCAGGAGCCCGAGCAGACCACCGGTGCGGTGACCGTGCCGATCTTCCAGACGAGCACCTTCGCGCAGGAAGCCGTGGGCAAGGACAAGGGCTTCGACTACGCCCGCACCGCCAACCCGACGCGCTCGGCCCTCGAGACCTGCCTGGCGGCCCTCGAGTCGGGTGCGTGGGGCCTCGCGTTCGCCTCGGGGATGGCCGGCGAGGATGCGATCGCGCACCTGCTGGACGCCGGTGACCACGTCGTCCTCGTCGACGATGTCTACGGGGGGACCTATCGCCTGTTCAAGCGGATCTACGAGCGGCACGGCATCGGGCTGACCGCCGTCGACATGCGGGATCCCAAAGCCGTGCAGCGCGCAATCATCAAAGGCAAGACCAAGATGGTGTGGATGGAGTCGCCAACGAATCCGATGCTCAAGGTCATCGATATCGCGGCGATCTCCGAGCTCGCCCACCGGGCGAAGGCGCTCGCTGTCGTGGACAACACCTTCGCCAGCCCGTATCTGCAGCAGCCCCTCACCCTCGGTGCGGACCTGGTCACACATTCGACGACGAAGTACCTGGGCGGGCATTCGGACGTCGTCGGCGGAGCGGTCATTGGGAATGCCGCGGACCTCCACGCGCGGCTGAAGTTCATCCAGAACGCCGCCGGTGGCGTGCCCGGGCCGTTCGACAGCTGGCTCGTGCTGCGAGGCGCCAAGACGCTGGCCGTGCGGATGGAGCGGCATTCCGCGAACGGGATGGCCATCGCCGAGTGGCTCACCGAGCATCCGAAGGTGAAGCGCGTGAATTACCCGGGCCTCGCGAGCCACCCGCAGCATGCGATCGCGCGCCGGCAGATGCGGAGCTTCGGCGGGATGGTGAGCTTCGAGCTGAAGGCCGGCGGCGAGTCCGGCGCCAAGCGCGCGGCCGCCCGGACGCGAATCTTCGCGCTCGCGGAGTCGCTGGGCGGGGTCGAGTCGCTCATCGAGGTCCCGCTCGCGATGACCCATGGATCGGTGAAGGGCACGAAGCTCGCGCCGCCGGCAGGCCTCATCCGGCTGTCGGTCGGCATCGAGAACGTGGACGACCTCATCGCGGATCTCGCCCAAGCGATCGGATGAACCTGGCGGTCGCCTTTGGGGCGGGGATCCTGTCCTTCCTCTCCCCATGCGTGTTGCCGCTCGTGCCGGCGTATCTGGTGAACCTCGCCGGGGAGACCGCGCTCGCTGGCCCCGATCGGCGCCGGACGATGATGCACGCGGCCGTCTTCGTCGCCGGGTTCAGCATCGTGTTCACGATGCTCTGGATCGGCATCGCGCTCCTCGGGACGTTCGGCGCGACCTTCGTCGAGTGGCTCCAGCGGGTCGGTGGCTTCGTGCTGATCGTCCTTGGGATGCACATGCTCGGACTCCTCACGATCCCGTTCCTCGAGCGGAGCGCCGCTCCGCGGCTCGAAGGCGCGAGCTCCGGCTACCGGCGTTCGCTCCTCATCGGCGTGGCTTTTGGCGCCGGGTGGACGCCGTGCATCGGGCCGTACCTGGCGCTCATCCTCACGATCCTGCTGAACAACGACGTCGTGTCCGGCGCGACGCTGCTGCTCGCGTACTCGCTCGGGCTCGGCGTGCCGTTCGTGCTCGTCGCCGCCGGCTTCGGCAGCGTGCGGCGCGCGCTCGACTGGGTGCGCCTGCACATCCGGGCGGTGAATGCGGTCGGCGGTACGCTGGTCATCGTGATGGGCCTGCTGCTCCTATCTGGCCAGCTCACGCGGCTCAACCAGCTGTTCAACTTCCTGCCGCTGCTGGGCTGATGGTCCCGGTCCCGCGCGCGGTCGAGACCCGGCTACAGCTCCCCCGGTGGATCGCCGCCCTGTTCGTTGGCATCATCGCCCTCGCCTCAGCCGCCGCGCTCGTCGTCCCGATGCTCCAGCAGCGCGAGTTCATCGGGCAAACGAACGTCGGTGTCATCACGAGCGTCGTCGTCGCTCCCGACACCGCCGGCCGCGTCGGCTTCGCGGCGCCGGACTTCGTGTGGATCGAGCCATCGGGCGCATCGAACCGGCTCGGGGCCCAGCGGGGCCGGGCGGTGGTGTTGAATTTCTGGGCCACGTGGTGCGCTCCCTGCCGGGCGGAGATGCCGCGGCTCGAGGCGGCCGCTCGCGACAACTCTGATGTCACGTTCTACGAGATCGACCTCGATGAAAACGGCGCGCGGATCCGTGGATTCTTCGACTCGCTCGAGATCTCGCACCTGGTGCCGCTCATCGACGTAGGAAGCGCCGCAGCCCGAGCGTACGGCCTTGGCAGCGGCGTGCCGACGTCCTTCTTCATCGATCGCGACGGGATCATTCGGTCGGTCAGCGTGGGGGAGATGGATGTGCCGGCCATCGCACGGAACCTCAGTACGGTCACCAGCGCGCGATGACCGTCGAGCCGCGGCGCATCGATCGGCCGGCACGGCCGCGTCTATACCGCGATGGCACGCTCACGTCGCTGGACAAGGCGCCGCCGCCGGAACGGGCGATCTCGCTCTTCGTCGACGGCGAGGAGCTCGCGACCATCGCCTGCTCTCCGGTCCGGGTCATCGCCCTGGCGCTTGGCTTCCTGCGGGTCGAGGACATCATCCAGCGGGCGGAGGATGTCGCCCTCATGGAGGTCTGTGACGAGGAGACCGTCGTGAAGGTGCGCCTCGCGCCCACCGCGCGTGCGGTGCCGCACGACCGGAAGCGGATCCTCACGTCGGGATGTGGCCGTGGCGTGACATTCTCGCTCGACGTCGTCCCGGTCGCGGGGGGGATGACCGTGCGTCCGGAGCAGCTCATGGTTTGGATGGAGGAGCTGCTCGACAAGGCCGCCGGCTACAAGGAGCACGGCGGGACGCACACGGCTGGGTTGTTCGGCGCGACTGGGCTCGAGCTCCTCGTCGAGGACATCGGCCGGCACAACACCGTGGACCGGATCGCGGGCGAGGCCCTCCTGGCCGACATCGACACCGCGGGCAAGGCCATCCTGACCTCAGGACGCATCTCGAGCGAGATGCTGGTGAAGGCGTCGCGCCTCGGGTGCGGCGTCGTCGCGTCGCGCACCAGCCCGACGGAGCTCGCGGTGTCCCTGGCCATCGAGGCGAACATCGCGCTCTGCGGCTACGTGCGCCGCGATCAACTCCGCATCTTCCACGACGCGGGACGCCTAGCCCTCTAGACCCTCGCGATCATCTCCGCGTGCTCGCGCTCGTGCGAGGCGATCCAGCCGACCTCGCTCTTCTTCGGGTCCCACGAATCGGCGCCGAACGGGCCTGCGTCATCGGGCCAGCGTTCCAGCTCTTTCAGCAGCCGGGCCCGGCTGTCATCGAGCTCCCTTCGCACCGCCGCGACACTGCGGCCCCGGCGCGGTCCGACGGTGCTCTCATTCCAGTCGTCGAAGTTCGGATACGTCCAGCCCCAGCTCCACTTCCTCCCGGCGCGCACGTCGGCGATCGCCTGGACGACCGCCTGGTCGTAGCCGATGAGATGGGCGAGGACCTCCTTCGCCGTCCAGGTCAGTCCGGGGACGACCGCCTCGCCGAGCGTGCGCTCGTCGCGCGCCGCGAGGATCTCGGAAAGCTCCACGCGTGCGGCGCGGATGTCCGCGAGGAACTCGGCTTTGCTCACATCGTCTCTAGGGGCCGGGCGTCGCCGAAGTTCAGTCAGGTGAGCGCGGTCTGCAGCTTGGCGAGGTAGCTGTCGATGGTGCGGCTGTGGCCCATGGCCCGCATGACCGTCCGGAACACCGGGTTGTAGATCTCCCCGCGCTCGGTGATGGTGAGCGTCGACGCATCGTGGCCCTCGGGCGCGATCTCGAAGGTCCAGGTGCCGCCGAACGCCCGCTCGCCCACGATCTTCGTCACCAGCATCCGCGGCGCGTCCTGCTCGACGACCTCCGTCTTGGTGTCGCCTCCCCAGCCTTTGGTCGCGATGGGATCGTTGATCAGGCCCCACACGATCTCCGGGCGGGCCGGGACCTTCTTCGTTCGCGTCGCCACGTGCCCCACCGGCAGCCATGCGCCGAACCCGAACGCCCCGAGCACGAGCACTGCGAAGATCGCGAGCGGATAAAGAAGGACACCCATCGCGCGAGAGCCTACGCCCGCGCCGAGAGCAGCTCGCTCCACCCGACGTAGCCGATCTCCCTGAGCAGTGCATGGGTCGGGGCGGGTCCCCCGCTATCGCGCGCGACCTCCTCGCCGATGGCCTGGGCGAGCGCGACGTAGAACCGCGCGCCGTTCGTCGACTGGTCCCGCAGCTGATCTGCGATCGCGAGGGCCGCCTCGCGCTGACGCGACGCCACCGCGACGACCGCGCTCCACGGAAGCGATCCGTGCGTCGTGTGACCGGTCGCCGGCAGCCGGGCGGCGGCCGGGCCGGTGAACAGGAGCGCGAGCGCGGTCATGAGCGGCAGATGCTCTCCCGGCATGCGCGGCCCTTCCTTGCCGCTGATGGTCGCGATCCGGCGGGCGAGCGCGCGGGCCTCGTCTGAACGGCCCGCCCGAGCGTGGACCACGGCGCCACGCGCCAGGAGCATGCCGGCCGAGCTGCAGAACGTGGTGGCCGGCGAGCTCTGCATCAGCCGATCGGTCGCAGTGGCCAGCTCGAGGACGGTGGGCCAGTCTGCGGCTGCGACCGCCGCGGCCGCCTGCACGGAGTCCGCATGCGTCCGGAGGTGGGGGCCCATCCGGCGGCTGATCGCCAGCATCGCGGCGGCCTGCTTCCGCAGATCCGCCAGATCGCCACGTTGCTCCGCCAGCGCGGCCCGACCCCGGACGAGCTCCATCCGATCGAGCTCGCTCACGGTGCCGGGGAGCGACTCCACCTCGTCGAGGACGGCAACGGCGCGGTCGATCTTGTGATCGCGGATCAGGTCATTCGCATACCACCCGAGGATCTCGCGCCGGGTCGAGTCGTCGCAGCCCTCGATGAGCGTGAGGGCCTCGGCCATGCTCGCGGAGTCGCCCCTCGCCGTTGTCGGGTCCATGTCGTCGAACGCCGTGTATACGAGGACGCGTGCGAGCGCGCCACGATCGCCCGCCACGCGCGCGGCGGCGAGCGCCGCTCCGCGCAGGCGGCCGGTTTCCTCCGCGGAGGGCAGCGACCTGAACGCGCCCGCCCGCAGCTTCACCTTCAAGGCGCCGAGGTAGACCTCCAGGGGCACCGCGCCCGCGGCCGCGTAGTGTGCCTGCGCGCGTCCGTACGCGGCCCACGACTCGTCGGCGCGGAGATCCTGCGCGTACGCGTCGGCGAGGGCGTGCTGCGCGGCTCCGCGTTGGGCTTCGTCGGCGGCAAGCGCGAACGCCCGCTCGAACAACCCCGCGGCCCGCTCGGCCGCGAACAAGAGTCCCTGACGCCGGCCCGCGGCCAGATGGACCCGAAAGGCGAGGTCACGCATCGCGGGGAGCTCAGGGTCGTCCTGCCAGACCCATCGCGCGTCCGGGCCGCCGAGCGCAGCCCACCAGTGATGCGCCAGGACCTCGTCGTCGCGGCCGTCGGCGCGCTCGCGGGCATACCGCGCGTGCAGGCGCATCCGGTCAGCCACGAGGAGCCGGCCGTAGGCGACGTCGCGGAGGAGGGAGTGATGGAACCGATACCGGTCATCGACAAGCTCGAGATAGTGCGTGTCCGCGAGCCGCGTGAGATCACGGGCGGTCGACGTCCTGTCCTGTGTCGAGAGCAAGGCGACATCTGTGGAGGAGAAGGTCTCTCCGATCACCGCCGCGTGCGCGAGAAGCGCGCGGTCGTGGGCGTCCAGATCGTCCAAGCGCGCGCCGAGCGCGCCCTGGAGTGTCAGGGGCAGCGCTCCGGTGCTGTCTTTCGTTCGCGCGAGCTCGACGATGAACAGCGGATTGCCTTCCGCGCGTCGCACCGCGTCCTCCGTGCCTCCCGCGCTCGCAGCGAGCGATGCCGCGGCGTCAGCCTCGAGCCCGTCGAGCTCGATGAAGAACCGGTCGCCGCTCGGGCGTAACCCCGCCTCCGTGGCGAACTCGGGCCGGGCGGTCGCGATGACGAGCACCGGCTCGCCCGCGAGGCTCAACCGATCGACGAGCGCGACGACCTCGGGGGCCGCCCAGTGCACATCTTCGATCCAGAGCGTGAGCGGGCCCCGCGCCGCCAGGCCGCGCACGAGCCGGCGCCACGCGTTGAGGATCTCGTCGTCACGCTCATCCTTGCCCAGGCCCGCGAGCGCCGTGCTGGCCCGGATGCCGGCTGTGTGTGCGAGCGCCTCGTGCAGCCGTTGGCGCTCTTCCGGGACGTCAATCGCTTCCGCTACGAGGACGCCGAGCGCGTCCTCGTGGCGATCGCCGAGCAGGAGCTCACGGAGCGGCGCGAGTGCGCCGACCTCGCTTCCGGGTCGGCAGCGCGCCGCGAGGATCCGGCCGCCGCTGGATGAGGCGAGGAACTCCTCCACGAGCCGGGTCTTGCCCTGACCGGGCGGACCCGACACGAGCGCAAGCACTGAACGGGTTTTCGCGCGCCGTCGCGCGAGGCGCAGCAGCTCCAGCTCCGCCTCCCGGCCAACGAACGGGAGCCGGTGCCGACCGGCTCCGGCGCCGACCTCGTCCAGCAGCCACACCTCGATCGCGCCGAGGCCCTTCAGCTCGATGGTGCCGAGCGAGGTGAATGACGCGTGCTCGCTCGTGGCCTCGTGGGCCACCGGGCCGACCAGGACCTGGCCCGGCTCCGCGCGCTGCTGGAGCCGTGCCGCCGTATTCACGACCGCGCCGACGCTCATCTGCTGCTTCGTGTCCGCCGCCGCCGCGAGATCGACGATGGCGTCGCCGGTCTCGAGGCCGATGCGCACGCCGAACGGGTTATCCGCGGTGGAGCGCGCGGCCGCCCACCCTCTGGCCCCGGCCGCGGCCCGCAACGCTCGCTCGGGGTCGTCGGAATGGGTGAGCGGCGCGCCGAACAGCGCGTAGATCGCGTCGCCGATGTACTTCTCGACCGTGCCGCCCTCGCGCTCGATGATCGCGCGCAACTCGCTGAACGCTTGATCGAGCGCGGCCTTCATGCGCTCCGGCCCGAGCCTGACCGTGAGGTCCGTCGATCCGACGACGTCGATGAAGACCGACGTGATCAGTCGCCGCTCCTCGGCCCGGCTGGTGGCCACGCCGAAATGCTACGGGCAGTACCGGGATACGGGTCGACCCTCCCAGCGCGCGAGGGCGGTGCCAGGTCCACCGTCGCGGGCGTGGAGGTGCGCATGTTCCGGATCCTCGCCTTCGTCCGTCACGAGAGGGCCTCGCGACCATCGAGTACATCGTCGGCGCAGCCGTCGCCCCGGGCACGCTCGTCATCGGCGTGCAGCGCTGGAACAACGGTCTGGTCGCCAGGCTCTAGGAGCCTCGGTCACGGCTCCCTCGCCGTCGTCGGAACGCCCGCGACCCCGCGCGGGCCGCGGAACGCGCAAGGTCGGTGGAGGCGGCGGCCGCCGTCGAGGGCACGCTCATGCTGACGCTCGTTCGTTGTTCCCTGCCCGCGCTCCTGCTGACGGTCGTAATCCCGCTCTTCCTCACGCTGTTCGACGGGCTCTTCGGCTGATCGCCCTCTCGTACACTCCTAGACGAGATACCGCGCGCGTTGGCGCGCACGAGGAAGTGACCATGCCGTTCAACCTTGGAGGACCGGAGCTCGTCTTCGTCCTCGTC
>JALZAB010000039.1 GCA_030948585.1 Chloroflexota bacterium | reverse complement strand
TCGGCCTCTTCATCACGAAAGAGATCGTCGATCGGCACAACGGCCGCATCTGGGCCGACAGCGAGGTGGGGAAGGGAACGACGTTCCACGTCGCCCTGCCCGCCAGCGTGCCCGCGGCGGTCGGAGGCGTCGCCTCCTAGGTTACAGACTGTCGGGGTGAGAGGACTTGAACCTCCGACCTCATGCTCCCCGAGCATGCGCGCTAACCAAGCTGCGCCACACCCCGCTGGAATTCATTCAGTGTAGCGACGCGCGAGTTCGGTGAACTGACGCGGAGCGATGCCTTCACTGGCTCGTGTTCGTCTCTCCCGCAACCGCGTACATGCATTGCAGAAGGCCCGTATGCGGCCCGCGGTGGTCACGACGCGGCGGTCGTAGCGGTGGCCCCGTTTGCAGCTGGTCGTTCCACCCTTCAGCCGCACTTGGCTTGTGAACGCGGCCATCGCGACGCGTGCTTGCTCGCGCTTGACTGCGCCGAGCCAAGGCCCGACGACGGTGAGCACGTGCTCGAGCGCGGGGAGACCTTCAGCCACCCACTTGAAGTCGTCCGGCTCGCCATGCCGCTCGATCCGCCGATGCCAACGATCCGGTGCAGCCGGCGGAGCACCGCCGCAGGGCGTCCGAGCTCGCCGTGTTGGCTTGCGGAGGCGCGGATCCGGTACCACGGCTGCCCTCCGACCCGAGACAGACCTCTGACCAATCCGAAATAGCCCTCGGCGTCCAGGAATCCCGCGGCCCACGCCCGATCGAGCCGCCTCCGGTCTGTTGCCGCCGTTGGCCGCGCGTACCGAGGGAGCTCGATGGGCGCAACATACCGGCGCGGCCGCGGCCGGTACGCGCCGATCGCGTATTGCTGGTCGACCGCCGCGATCGCAACTCTCGCCTGATCCCGCTTCACTCGCCCGATCCACGGCCGCAAGACGGTGATCGCCGCGCGAGAACGGGTGTGATCCATTACGCGCCACTGGAAGACACCGCTCGACGACCGACCGATGCGCCCGAGGCCGGGAACAGCCTCGGCAAAGCGCGTCAGGACCTCCGGGACGAGAAGATCGCCCGCCTGGGGCACGACCACGTTGAGCTGCCGATAGTCTGGCCGGGCTCTGTCCACCTTCGCGAACGTGCTGCCCTCTCCATCGAAGAAACCGCCGGCCCACGCGAGACGTTCGAGCTGCCGCTGCCGCGCCGAAAGGCCCACGCCCACGAATATGCACAACTCCTAACGTCGTGTGAAGACATGACGTCGCATCTCCACACGGCCGCCGACGCAGCGAAGCTGCGGCGCCTGCACGCTCGCATCCGCGCATGCACGAAGTGCGTCGAAGCCGGCTACCTCAAGTTTGCGGCGCCGGTCGTGGCCGGGGACATCACGGATCGAGTGATGATCGTCGGACAGGCGCCGGGCATCGTGGAGCTGACCACGCGGCTGCCGTTCTCCGGTCGCGCAGGTGCCGAGCTTCGCCGCTGGCTGGCCCGCGCGGGTATCGGCGAGAAGGACGTGCCGTATCGCACGTCGATCACGAAATGCTTTCCAGGCAAAGCCGCAGTCGGGGCGGGGGACCGGCGGCCCTCGCCACCGGAGATCGCGTTGTGCGCGCCGTGGCTCGAGGCTGAGCTCACGCTCGTCCGGCCGCGGGTCATCCTCCTGGTCGGTACCCTCGCAATCGACCGACTGTGGGGAAAGACCCCGCTGAGCGAGGTGGTTGGGCAGTCGAAGCGGGATCCGGCGCTGGACGGTGCGCTGCTGCTCCCGCTGCCGCATCCCAGCGGCGCGTCTCGGTGGCTCAACGACCCGGCGAACAAGGAGCGCCTCGCGCGAGCGCTCCGGCTCCTTGCTCGGGCGTGGCGGGTCTTGCATTGCACTTGACGTTGCAGGTAGAGTGCGTCCACGCAGGTGATGCTCATAGCAGCTGTCTCCGCAGGAGGTGCAGTGTCCGCATCGTCGCTCGGGCAAGAAGACGAATTCCTGACGATTGACGAAGTGGCTAAGCGCCTGCGTGTTCACCCCACGACCATTTTGCGCCGCCTCGGCGCAGTGGACGACGCGGATCCGGAGCGCATTCCGGCGGTCCGGGTCGGTCGGGTCTGGCGCGTCCCGCGACGCGAATTCGACGAATGGCTCGCTCGCTCCAGCCAGGCCGGTCGTATGACCGGGCGGCAGCGGCGGCTGTTCTGATCGCTCGACGCGCTGACACTTTTCGAGGAAGGGAGGTGACCTAAATGCCCGCAAAGAAGAAGGCTGCCAAGAAGACCGCGAAGAAGAAGAGCTCGAAGAAGAAGTAGCTCTGTCTCTGACGGCGGCGCCGCGGGCGGGCGGCGCTGGCCGGACTTTCGTACTGATCCATCCCATTCCTTCGGTAATGATCCGATAACGGCAGGCATCCGGGCCTCGTTGGCCCTAGTGATGAAACGGACTCTCTCCTTCACCACGCTGGCCCTGCTGCTCGTGCTGTCGAGCGTGAGCTTGAACGTCCGCTCGGCGAACGCCATGTCGGTCGTGTCCGCCGATGCGAGCCAGTCGGCCGTACAGGCCGACATGCTCCAGACCCTCAATGACCACCGCGCGTCGGTCGGTGCGCCGACGATCGCGGCCGATGCGCGCGTCAACGGGGCCGCGGAGAACCACGCGAACTACAGCTCGGCCAACAACTACATGGGCCACTACGAGACGGGCGGTCTCCCGTACTACACCGGGTATTCCGCGCGCGACCGGCTCATCGCGACCGGGTGGACGACATCCTTCGTCAGCGAGGTCGCGACCGGCGGCTCGAGCGGCGTCGCGGGCGTCAGCCAGCTCTGGGACGCGCCGTACCACCGCCTCGGCATGATGCATCCGAACTCGGTCTCCACCGGCTGGGGCTACTCCGTCGTCGGCAGCCGCGGCTCCACGGTCGGCGACTTCGTGTACGACTTCAGCCAGCGCCCGGTGGACTACGTACGGTCGCCCGCCGCTGGGCAGGCCGGCATTCCGACGAGCTGGGGTGGTCAAGAGTCACCGAACCCGCTGCCCGCCGGCGTCTCCGGTCCGGTCGGCTACCCGATCATGCTCGTCTACTCAGCCGGACAGAACGTCACGATGCGCGCGGCCGAGGTCGTCGCGCCGAGCGGCGCGCGGCTCCCGATCTACTACGCGCCGCAGCAATTCGAATACGACTACCAGGTCATCGTCCCGCAGGCGCCGCTCGCCGCGGGCACCACGTACCACGTGCGCTTCGACATCAACGTCAACAACGTCATGGTCACCAACGAGTGGGACTTCACGACCGCCGGCGGATCGGGCACGACCGTGCCGCCGCCCCCGACGCAGAGCTTCCACTCCGCGTTCCAGAGCGAGAGCGCGTGGCCCACGCTCGTCCCCGGCACCTCGACATCGCTCACGGTGACGTTCACGAACACCGGCACGGCTACATGGCAGAAGGGCGTCACCGGAAAGCAGGCCAACCTCGGCCTCAACGGCGACACGCTCACCTTCGCGAACCTGGGCATGAACGATGGCTGGCTCTCCGGCAACCGGCTCGCGACGACCGTCGAGCCGACAGTGGCCCCGGGTCAGACCGCGACGTTCACCTTCAACGTGCGCGCGCCCACGACCCCCGGCACCTATCGACTGCCCCTCCGTCCGGTGATCGATGGGGTGAGCTGGATGGAGGACGCGGGCGTCTTCATGGTCATCGTCAGCCAGTCGAGCTTCCATTCGAAGTGGCTGTCCCAGTCGCCGTATCCGGCCCTGCTGGCCGGCCAGATCAGCGCCCCGCTCACGATCTCATTCACCAACACCGGCTCGAGCCCCTGGGTGAAGGGCGTGCTCGGTCAGGAAGCCCGGCTTGGCATCAACCTGGATGACGTGACCTGGGCCGCGCTCGGCGTGAACTGGCCGTTCGCGAGCCGCGTCGCGACGCAGACCGAGGCGAACGTCGCCACGGGCCAGGTCGGGACGTTCACTTTCCAGGTCAAGGCACCGGCGACGCCGGGGGTGTACTCGATCCACGTCCGTCCGGTCATCGACGGCACCGCGTGGATGGAAGACGAAGGCGTCTTCCTCGTCGTCACCGTATTGCCGTGACCCCTACTCGCTGAATACCACCTCGTAGAGCTCGCGGCAGCGCGGGCACTTCACTGATGCGGCATAGGGCGGGTTCGGCGGTACGTCGGCATGCTCTCGGGTCACGAATCGCGGACCGACATGCTCTCCGCAAAACGGGCACGCGGTCGCGTACGCGAGAAAGTCGGCCCGTCGCGCGGTGATGCGACGACCCTCGACTCCACGCGCGTGCATGCGGCTATCTTAGGGACGTGGCTGAAGCGGGAAGCGCCGGGAGCGACGCGAGACCAAAGGGTCGCACGAAGATCGCGACCGAAACGAAGACGCTCAAGGTCGGCGATGCGGCGCCCGACTTCACCCTGCGCGCACACGACGGCCGCACCATCACGCTATCGGCGCTCCGCGGCCAGCGCGTCGTCATCGCGTTCATGGCCTTCGCCTTCAGCGGTACCTGAAACCACGAGGCTCCGGCCCTCGCATCGCTGCAGCAGCGATACGAGGCGGGGACGACCCAGGTCGTGGGCATCACGTGCGACGCGGTCTACGCGCTCAAGGCCTGGGCCGAGCAGCTCGGCATCACGAGCTATCCGTTCTGCTCCGACTTCTGGCCGCATGGCGCGGTGTCGCGTGCGTGGGGCGTGTTCAACGAGGAGATCGGCCGGCCCGAGCGGGCGATCATCGTGGTCGACGCCGCGGGCGTGATCCGCTACATCGACGTACACCAGCTACGCGAAGTGCCTGACGAGGCCGAGATCGCGGAGGAGCTCGGGAAGCTCGAGTCCTAGCGGGTGGGGATCAGGTAGGCGCGACCCTCGTCCGCGATAGTGAATCGCACCACATCCCCGACGTTGGCCGGCAGGCTATCGCCCTTCACGAGCAGGGCCGTTCCACAGTCGACGACGGTGATGTCACCGCTCGCCGAGACGGTGCCCTCGACGACCGCGCCGGGCGCGACGAGTCCGCCGGTCACGCCGGCGCCAGCGCCCGTCCCGACCAGAGTGGCGGTGTACTCGATCGCCATCGTGACCCGGTCGCCGATCGCGAGGCGGGCCTTGCGTACCGCTCCGGTCGCGTCCCTCCCCCGAAGGTCGAGCCGCTCGCCGAGCTCGCCGGAGCGCATCGTGACGACGATGTCGCCGCGCGTGCCGTCGAGCGCGATCACGACGCCGCGCGACGCACGCTGCCGCCACTTCTCGATGAACGCGAGCTGATCGAAGTCCAGCATCGTCGATACGATATTCGGGTGGGAGTGCGCGCCGCCTTCTTCGACGTTGGCGACACGCTCGTCGAGGGTTGGGACCCGGCCTATCGGACGCTCGCGCGCAGCGCCCTCGCCGGCCATTACGGCGAGCGGGACTGGTACACGCCGTTCCTCGACGCCGAGCACGAGCCCCCTGACCAGGACGGACCGTGGCGCCAAGAGACCCTGACGATCATCGAGCGGTGGCTCCGCGAGCAGCGCGTCGCGACCGATGATCTCGACCTCGACCGGATCCGGTCGCTGTGCAGCGTGCCGCTGGACACGGTCGCCCACCTGACCGACGGCGCAGCCGACGCGCTGCGTTGGTGCAAGGCCAACGGACTCAGCGTCGTACTCGTCACGAATACCCTGTGGCGCGGGGACGACGAGGTCCGCGAGGACTGGCGGCGGTTCGGCCTCTCGGAGCTCATCGATGGCATCGCGAGCTCGCACAGCGTCGGCTGGCGCAAGCCGCACCCGGCGATGTTCGAGCGCGCGCTTGCGCTCGCCGGCGCCCGGCCCGAGGAGGCCTTCATGGTCGGCGACCGCGTTGGCGCGGACATCGTTGGCGCCAAGCAGGTGGGTCTCCGCGCGGTCCTGCGGCAGACCACGGTCGGCCCGCCCCAGATCGAGACGGACGTCCGACCCGATGCGATCGTGACGTCACTCCGAGAGCTGCCCGCGGTCGCGACCCCTTGGCTCTAGCGGGCAGTCGTGGTAGAAACGAATTGTTGATCACGCGCGTCGGAAATTCGCTTCCCAAGGGGCCCGACTGCTTCGGGCTGACCTGCTGGTGTCCGTAGGCCGCTGAAACAAGCGGCCCATCCTTGCGGACCCAGCGTCCTCGCCACCCTAGGCGAATACATCCTCGAACAGAGAAAAGAGGCTCTTTATGTCTGGCTACGCCCATCCCGAAGCGCTCGTCGAGACCGACTGGCTCGCCGAGCACGCCACCGATCCCAACGTTCGCGTCTTCGAAGTCGATGTCGACACGTCCGCATATGCGCAGGGCCACGTCGCCGGCGCCATCGGACTCAACTGGAAGGAGGACCTGCAGCAGCGCCCGGTCCGCGATTTGATCTCGACGGAGCAGTTCGACAGGCTGCTCGGCGCGTCGGGGGTGACCCCGGAGACGACCATCGCGGTCTATGGCGACAACAACAACTGGTTCGCCGCGTGGTTCTTCTGGCTCCTCAAGTATTACGGGCACGCGGACGTGCGACTCGTGAACGGCGGCCGGGCGAAGTGGCTGGCCGAGCAGCGGCCCACGACGACCGCGGTGCCGGCGCATCCGCCATCTCGCTACGCGTCGAAGGGACCCGACGCCACACTGCGGGCCCTTCGGCAGTACGTCCTCGACACCGTCGAGAAGAACGGGAAGAAGCTCGTGGACGTCCGCTCGCCCAAGGAGTTCTCGGGTGAGCTGCTCGCGCCCGAGAACCTGCCGCAGGAGGGCGCGCAGCGGGCAGGACACATCAAGGGCGCGGTGAACGTGCCGTGGGCCACAGCCGTGGCCGAGGACGGCCGGTTCAAGGCCGCCGACGAGCTCAGGCGGATCTACGCGGACAAAGGCCTCGATGGATCGACCGAGACCATCGCGTACTGCCGCATCGGCGAGCGCAGCTCGCATACCTGGTTCGTCCTCAAATACCTCCTCGGGCATGAGCAGGTCCGCAACTATGACGGCAGCTGGACCGAGTACGGCAGCCTCATCGGCGCGCCGATCGAGAGCGATAGCTAGGATCCTGCGCGCGTGAGCGCGCTGCTCTTCCACGGCGGACGGATCCACGTCGGCGACGGCACCACGGCGGAGGCGCTCGTGGCCGTCGACGGCGTGGTCCGGGCCGTCGGCCGCGCGGTCGACCTTCGCCGCGACCACCCAACCGCCGAGCGCATCGATCTGCAGGGCGGTCTCATGACGCCGGGCTGGCACGACGCGCACGTCCACTTCACGTGGTGGGCGATCCAAATGGGCCAGATCGATCTGCGGGACGAGCCGACGGTCGACGCCGCGCTCGAGCGCATCACCGAGTACGCGCGCGGTCTGCCCGAACGCGCGTGGGTCCTGGGCGGCCGCTTCGACAAGAACCGTTGGGGCCGGTGGCCGACGGCGACCGAGCTCGACCGGGCAACGGCAGGACGGCCCGCGGCGCTCCGCAGCCGCGACGGTCACGCGCGCTGGCTGAACACCGCGGCGTTGCGGCAGGCGGGCATCGACGCGGCCACGCCCGATCCGGACGGTGGCGCGATCGAGCGAGACAGCTCGGGCATGCCGAAGGGCATCCTCAAGGAGAACGCGAACCGTCTCGCGGATGCGGTCGTGCCGCCGCCAACGAGCGACGACTGCTTCGCCGCGATCGAGCGCGGCCAGCGGGAGGCCCACCGGCGAGGCATAACGGCGATCGAAGACCTGGAACAGGCCACCGCGTTCCATGCGTTCCAACGGCGGCGCGATCGGGGAGACCTGCGCCTGCGCGTCGCGATGGGCATCCCGCACGCGTCCCTCGATGCTGCCGTCGCGCTCGGCCTTCGCACCGGCCTCGGCGATGACTGGCTCCGCGTCGGCCATCTGAAGATCTTCACCGACGGCGCGCTCGGCTCGCAGACCGCCGCGCTCGAGGAGCCGTACGAGGGGACGACCGACCGCGGGCTGCTCACGATCGAGCCCGGTCGCCTCACCGCCGACGTCAGCCGGGCCGCCGCAGCCGGCATCGCCGTCGCGATCCACGCGATCGGCGACCGGGCCGTGCGCATCGCCCTCGATGCCATCGCCCCGACACGCGCGACGGAGCCGGAGCTGCGCCAGCGCATCGAGCACGCGCAGCTCCTCCGGCGCGACGACATCGCCCGCTTCGGAAACCTTGGGGTCGTCGCCTCGATGCAGCCGATCCATGCGACGAGCGACCGTGACCTCGTCGATCGCTATTGGGGCCCGGATCGCGCCACGCGGGCATACCCGTGGCGCCAGCTGCTCGCCGCCGGGGCCAGGCTCGCGTTCGGTTCGGATGCGCCGGTGGAGCCGATCGACCCCCTGCTCGGGATCCACGCGGCGGTGGCGCGCCGGCGTCCGGGAGATGCGGACCGCTGGCATCCGGAAGAGGCCCTCACGCTCGACGAGGCGATCGCCGGGTACACATCGGGCGCGGCGTACGCGATGAACGCCGAGCGCGAGCGGGGCACGCTCGCCGTCGGGATGCGCTGCGATGCGGCGGTCATCGAGCGGGATCTCGCCTCGGTCCCGGTGGACGAGTGGCCGGAGGTGAAGGTGAGCGCCACGGTGGTGGCGGGTGAGGTCGTGTACGCCGACGGGCTCGGCTAATTCAGACGCGGGGCTTCGCCGCGGGTCCGCAGCCGTAGCAGGAGCTCCTTCAGCAGCGTGTTCTCCCGGTCGAGGAGCCTGATGATCGACTCGAGACGGGACGCCGTGCCTTCCGTCTCGAGCAGCCGCTGACGCTCCGCGGCATCGATGCCCAAGCCACCCGCGATCCGGTACGCCACCTCCGCAGGCGTGCCTTCGCGGAGCTCGTCCAGCGGCGACTCGGTGCGGGCGTCGCTGGACGTCGCCATCACCCCGCTGAGGTACTCGCCGAACGCATCCGCCGCGCGATCCGCAAGCGTGGCCGCGTCGCCGCCATCGTCCTCGTCGAGGTAGCGCACCGCGCCAACGAGGTACGGCTCCTGGTCGGAGTCGATGCTGTCGATCTCGAAGCGGCGCTCGCCGCGAGCGATCACGAACGAGCGGCCGCCCGGCAAAGGCGTGGTGCCGACGACCCTGGCGGTCGTGCCGATCCGGTGCGGCTCCGCCGGACCGCCGACCTCGTTGCCTGATCTGATCAGGACAAGGCCGAACGGCCGGTCGTTCTGGACCGAGCGCTTCAGCAGGAGGCGGTAGCGGGGCTCGAAGACGTGCAGCGGCAGCAGCATTCCAGGGAACAGCACGCTGGCCAGCGGAAAGAGCGGCAATGCCTCCGTCTCGGACATGACCAGACGGTACGCTGCGATTTCATGGCCACGTCGCCCAGCCTGCCGATCTCGCCGCAGCGGATCATCGATCTCGCCGATGGACCGGCGGTGACCGGGATCGCGGTCCTGGGCAGCGCGGCGCGCGGCGATGCCGACGAGTGGAGCGACCTGGACGTCGAAGCCACGGTCGCCGACCTGGGCGCCACGTGGGAGACCCGGCCGTCATTCGCCGAGGGACGGCTGGTGATGTGCCACTCGATCACCGCGGCGGAGCAATGGCGCCAGCTCGAGCTGCCCGACAAGGCGATCTGGGCGGTCCCGTCGTACGCGGCGATGCTCATCGTGCTGGACCGCGACGGCGGCCTTGGGCGGCTCCGGGCCGCGTGCCAGTCATTCGACTACGCGCCGCTCCGGCCCGCCGCGACCGCGTACATCCGGCAGAAGGCGGCCTCCTCCTGCGAGTACGTGTTCAAGATCCGCTCGGCCGCGATGACCCACGACGAGTCGAAGGCGCTGCACGCGGCCGTGGCACTCACCGGCCGCTGCGAGCGCATCACCGCCGTCGCGTTCCTCCTACCGATCCGGACCGAGAACGACTACTACCGCGTGGTGCAGCGCGCGGCCGGGCCGGCGTGGACGAGCGCGCACCGCGCCGCCTTCGGGCTCGACGGTGGCGACGCTTTCGCGCAGGCTGCCGCGTCCGTGGCGCTGTTCCGCGAAACCGTCCGGCTCGTGGCTGACCGCTTGGACGACGAGACCCGCGCGGTCATCGACGGCACCCTGGATCGCACCTCGTGATCACGCTCGTGCTTCATGGCGAGCTGCGGCAGTTCAGCCCCGGCGGCGCCAAGCAGCTGCGGGTCGAGGGCGCGGGGCGGACGCCGCTCGATGTAGTGCGCGCGCTCGGCATACCCGCGGCGGAGACCGCGGCGTTCATCGTGAACGGCGAGCAGCGGGACGGCGACGCGATGCTGCGGGACGACGACACGCTCGAAGCGCTTCCCGCGATCAGCGGAGGCGCGCCGGAGGGAGCGCTCGCGGGCATCCGCGTCGTCGATCTGACGCGCGCGCTCGCAGGACCGTACTGCACGCTCATGCTCGCCGACCACGGCGCCGAGGTCATCAAGATCGAGCAGCCCGGCACCGGCGATGAGACCCGGGGGTGGGCACCACCGCACATGAACGGGGTGTCGGCCTATTACCTGTCGATCAACCGGAACAAGCGGAGCATCACGCTCGACCTCAAAAACCCCGACGGCGCGAAGGTGCTCGAGCGGCTCATCGAGCAGGCCGATGTCGTCGTCGAGAACTTCAGCCCGGGCACGCTGTCGCGGCTCGGGTTCCCGAAGGAGCGGGTTCGCGCGTTGAACCCCCGGGCCATCCTCTGCCAGATCTCGGGCTTCGGTCAGGATGGTCCGGGCCGCGCGTGGGCGGCGTACGACCTCATCGTGCAGGGGATGGGCGGGATCATGAGCCTGACCGGCGAGCCTGGCGGCGATCCGGTGATGGTCGGGGTGCCGCAGGCCGATATGGTCGCGGGGATGTTCGCGGCGTTCGCGATTCTCGCCGCGTTGCATGCGCGCGAGCGGACCGGTGAAGGCCAGGCCATCGACGCCACGATGATCGGCGGGCAGGTCGCCCTGCTCTCGCGTCAGGCCGCGCGCTACTTCGCCGATGGCACCGCGCCGAAGCCCGAGGGCAACGTGCACGCGTCCATCGTCCCGTACCAGACGTTCCGCGCAGCGGACGGGTTCGTGAACGTGTGCTGCGGCAACAACGCCCTGTTCGAACGTCTGTGCGTCGCCCTCGATCTGGACGACCTGAAGGACGACGAACGCTTTGCCGACAACGGCAAGCGCGTGCAG
>JALZAB010000036.1 GCA_030948585.1 Chloroflexota bacterium | reverse complement strand
CCCACGCTGATCGACTACGTGCTCTCGTTCGCGAAACGCACACGCCCGAAGGTGCTGTTCCTGCCGACCGCGTCCGGCGACGCCCCCGGATACCAGATGCTCTTCGGCCAGGCATTCACCGGACGCCCCTGCGATATCGCCGTGCTGCAGCTGTTCGACCGCACTGCCGACGACCTCGACGCGCTGATCCGAGATCAGGACGTGGTCGTCGTGGGCGGTGGCAACACCGCGAACATGCTCGCGATCTGGCGCGTGCATGGCGTCGATCGCGCACTGCGCGCCGCGTACGACGGGGGCACCGTGCTGACCGGCTGGTCGGCGGGATGCATCTGCTGGTTCGAGGGCGGCACCACAGATTCGTTCACACCCGATCTCGGCGCCCTGCGCGACGGCCTCGGGTTCCTGCGCGGGAGCGCCACGCCCCACTACGACAGCGAGGAGCGGCGCGCGAGGGTGTACGCCCGGGAGATCGCGGCGGGGCTGCCGGCCGGGATCGCCCTCGATGACGCCGTCGCCGCCAGCTACGCCGACGAGCAGCTGGCCGAGGTCGTGTCCGGGCGTGAAGGCGGCCGGGCGTTCATGGTCGACGGTGCCGGCGAGCACCCGCTGCCGGTGCGGTACCTGGGCTAGGCCGAGAGGGCCGCGAAAAGATCCACGACGTTGTCGTCGGGGTCGAGCACTTGCGCGTACCGCTGGCGCCACGGGGCATCCCACGGCGCCATCTTCGACGGGTGGCCCGCCGCCGTGAGCTTCGCGTGCAGCGCGTCCACCTCGGCGGGGCTCGCGCACTCGAACGCGAGACCCATCCGGTGGCCGGTGGGCGGGGTCCACTGCGGATCGAGCTGTTTGATGAGGGTCAGGTCATCGAGCATCAGCCGAAGGCCGTTCGCGAGGGTCGCCTCGACGTGGACGCCATCAGGGTCGGGGAACCGCACGCCCAGCAGGCCGTAGAAGCGGATGGACGCGACCAGATCCTTGGAGACGATCCCGATGGCACTGAGCGACGGCACGGCCCGACCCTAGATGAACGCGCGGAGCCGCGCCACGAAGGCGTCGGCGGCCCGCGAGCGATGGCGGTCGCGGCGGAACGCCACGCCCACCGAGCGGGACAGCGTCGGCTGCGAGAGTCGCACCGCCACGAGCGGCCCGCCCTTCTCGACCACCATCCGCGGGACCACGGCGACGCCGACGCCGGCCGCCGCCATGCGCAGCACCCCGTCCATCTCGGCGCCTTCGATCGCGAACGTCGGATGGAAGCCCGCCTGCTCGCACGCGGCGATCGTCGCACTCCGCAGGTCATAGCCATCGCGGAACATCACCAGCGGCACGCCGCGCAGATCGGCGACCTTCACGGTCTTGCGCCGCGCGAGCGGATGCTGCTTCGCGACCGCGAGCACGAGCTCCTCGCGGAGCAGGGGAGCGGTCTCGAAGAGCTCCTCGTGCGGGACCGGCAGGATCACGAGCGCGAGGTCGAGGTCCCCCGCGGCGAGCCGATCCACGAGGTCGCGCGAGCCGGCTTCGACGACGCTGAGCGTGACCCCCGGATGCTCGGCGTGGAACGCAGCGAGCACGCGCGGCAGCAGCACCGTGCTCACGCTCGGCGTCGCGCCCACGGACAGCCGGCCGCGCTCCAGTGTCGCGAGCCCCGCGACCTCGGACCGAGCGCCGTCCACGTCAGCGAGCACGCGCTTGGCCCAGGGCAGGAGGATCGCGCCCGCGTCCGTGACGGCGACGCCGGCCGTCCCCCGCTGGAGGAGCACGGCGCCCAGCTCGGCCTCGAGCTTCCTGACCTGCTTGCTGATGGACGGCTGCGCGACGTGGAGATCGCGGGCGGCGGAGGTGAACCTGCCGCGCTCGGCGACGGCGACGAAGTACCGCAGCTGCTGGAGCTCCACCCGATCCATAGCCTACGGCTATAGCCACGGTGCCATCTATGTCTTTGTCAGCACGGCGCCCCGGGCCTAGGTTTCCTCGGGATGGCGACGGCCTCCGGCGTGCGCCGGATCGGGGACCGCGTTGAGCGGAAGGACCTCTGGTGGGTCGAGCCTCTCGTCTACGTCGTGGTCCTCGGCGGGTTCATCCTCTACGCGACCTGGGCCAGCTTGGTCAACGCCAATTACTTCTTCGAGCCGTACCTGTCGCCGTTCTATTCGCCATGCCTGGCCCAGAACTGCGTCCACCCGACGCTGCCCGTCCTTGGCTCGTGGTGGAACCTCTCGCCGGCGATCCTGGTCGTCGGGTCGCCGCTCGCGCTCCGGTTCACCTGCTACTACTACCGCCGCACGTACTACCGCGGATTCTTCAGAGCCCCGCCGGCGTGTCTCGTGCCCGACAGTTCCAAGAGCTACTCCGGCGAGACGCGCTTCCCGTTCATCATCCAGAACTTCCATCGGTACGCGCTGTACCTGGCCATACCGATCCTCCTGATCCTGTGGTGGGACGCGATCTCCGCGTTCAACTTCGCCGGCCGGTTCGGCGTCGGCCTCGGCACCCTGATCATGCTCAGCAACGTCGTGCTCCTCACGGGCTTCACGTTCGGCTGCCACGCGGCCCGATATCTGGTGGGGGGGTACCTCGACTCGTTCCACCGCGCGTCGCTGCGCTATCGCCTCTGGAGCTTCTCCAACCGCCTCAACGCCCGCCACAACCGCTGGGCCTGGGCGAGCCTCATCGTCGTCGGGCTCACTGACCTGTACATCCGCCTCCTGGCGATGGGTGTGTTCGCCGATCCGCGGTGGGTCTCCGGGGGATGAGCCTCGACGGGATCGAGCGCCATGACTACGACGTGATCGTGGTCGGCGCGGGCGGCGCGGGCCTCCGCGCCGCGGTCGAGTCATCCGCGGCCGGGGCGCGCACCGCGCTGATCTGCAAGTCGCTCCTCGGCAAGGCCCACACCGTGATGGCCGAAGGCGGGATCGCGGCGGCGCTCGGCAACGTCTGGAAGGAAGACAACTGGCGCGTCCATTTCCGCGACACGATGCGCGGCGGCAAGCTGCTCAACAACTGGCGGATGGCCCAGCTGCACGCCCAGGAAGCGCCGGATCGCGTGCTCGAGCTCGAGGAATGGGGCGCCCTGTTCGACCGCACGCCGGACGGGCTGATCCTGCAGCGTGACTTCGGCGGCCATCGCTACGCGCGGTTGGCCCACGTCGGCGACCGCACCGGGCTGGAGATGATCCGCATCCTGCAGCAGCACGCGGTGCACAAGGGCATCGACGTGTACATGGAGTGCAACCTGCAACGACTGCTCACGGACGGCGGGAAGATCGCGGGCGCGCTCGGCTACTGGCGCGAGAGCGGGAAGTTCGTGCTCTTCGGTGCGCGGGCGGTGGTGCTCGCGACCGGCGGCGTCGGCAAGGCCTGGAAAATCACGTCGAACTCGTGGGAGTACACCGGTGACGGCATGGCCATGGCCCTCGACGCGGGGGCCGACCTCATCGACATGGAGATGGTCCAGTTCCATCCGACGGGGATGATCTGGCCGCCGAGCGTGCGCGGCCTGCTGGTGACCGAGGGCGTGCGCGGCGACGGAGGCACCCTGAAGAACAACGAGGGCAGGCGGTTCATGTTCGATTACATCCCCGATTTCTTCCGCGCCGACACCGCCGACACCGAAGGCGAGGCCGACGCCTGGTATGACGACAAGAAGAACAACCGGCGGACGCCGGACCTCTTGCCGCGTGACGAGGTGGCGCGCGCGATCAACACCGAGGTGAAGGCCGGCAGGGGCACGCCGCACGGCGGCGTCTATCTCGACATCGCCTCGCGCCGGCCGGCTGAGTACATCAGGAAGCGGTTGCCGTCCATGTACCACCAGTTCAAGGAGCTGGCCGACGTCGACATCACGACGACGGCGATGGAGATCGGACCGACCTGCCACTACATCATGGGCGGCGTCCGGGTCCAACCGGAGACGGCCGCGGCGACGGTCCCGGGCCTGTTCGCGGCCGGTGAGGTGGCCGGCGGGATGCATGGGGCCAATCGGCTCGGCGGCAATTCGCTCTCGGACCTGCTCGTGTTCGGTCGGCGGGCCGGCGCGGGCGCTGCGGCGTACGCGAGCCGCACCAGCGCCCGCACCATCGACGCCGGCGAAGTGGAGGCCGCGGCGCGGGTGATGCTCGCGCCATTCGAGGCCGAGGGCGGCGAGAACCCCTATGCGCTGCACGCCGAGCTGCAGGAAATGATGCAGGGCCTGGTCGGGATCATCCGGACCGAGGCCGAGCTGCAACAGGCGGCTGGCGCGCTGGATCAGCTCGAGGAGCGGCTGGACCGCGTGACGGTCGAAGGCAACCGGCAGTTCAACCCGGGATGGCACCTCGCGCTCGACCTGCGCTCGATGATCACGATCTCCAAGGTGGTGACCCGATCGGCGCTGCTGCGGCAGGAGAGCCGCGGCGGTCACACCAGAGAGGACTTCCCGAAGTCCGACCCCGAGTGGGGCAAGAAGAACGTCGTGACGCGCAAGCGCGGCGCCCGGATCGATCTCACCACCGAGCCGCTGCCCCAGCTCCCCGAGGAGCTCCGTCAGCTCGTGCTCAGTGAAGAGAAGCAGCCGGCATGAAGCAGGACCTGATGGCCGCGGCCCAGAGTCAGGGCAACGTGACGCTCCAAGTGTGGCGCGGGACGAAGGAGGGCGGCCGGTTCGAGGCGTACACGGTGCCGGCCGACGAAGGCATGGTCGTGCTCGACGTAATCCACAAGATCCAGGCGTTGCGCGCGCCGGACCTCGCGGTGCGCTGGAACTGCAAGGCCGGGAAATGCGGGTCGTGCAGTGCGGAGATCAACGGCAACGGGCGGCTCATGTGTATGACCCGGATGAACACCTTCACCCCAGGCGAGGAGATCACCGTCTCGCCGATGAAGACGTTCCCGATCATCAAGGACCTGGTCACAGACGTCTCCTACAACTACGAAAAGGCCAAGGAGATCCCGCCGTTCAAGCCCAAGCCGAAGGAGGCCGACGGCACGCGGCGGATGTATCAGGAAGACGTCGACCGGGTCCAGGAATTCCACAAGTGCATCGAGTGCTTCCTCTGCCAGGACACCTGCCACGTGATCCGCGATCACGAGGAGAACAAGAAGTCCTTCTCCGGTCCCCGGTTCTTCGTCCGCCTCGCGGCGCTCGAGATGCATCCCCTTGATACGAACGACCGGCTGGAGCTGATCCGCGCGAAGGCGGGCCTGGGCTTCTGCAATATCACCAAGTGCTGCACCGAGGTATGCCCGGAGGACATCCACATCACCGACAACGCGATCATCCCGCTGAAAGAGCGAGTGGTCACGGAGTTCTACGACCCGCTCGCGTGGGTGAAACGCCGCATCCTCGGTCAGAAGGCCACGCAGCCCGGGAAGGGCGAACCGGAGCCGCCGTCGGCGAAGGCCTGACCTGGATCGCCGGCGCGCGTTCATGCTCGCGGCGGGCTCGGTGCTCGCGGTCGCGTTTCTGCTCGTGGTGGTCCGCCCAGCGATAGAGCGAGGCGGCGCGCAAGAGTTCCTCATCGTGGTCGTGATCTTCGTCGCGATCCTCCTGTTCGAGCGGTACCTTCGTACGCGGTAGCTGATCCTGACCCGACAGGGTGGCGCGTGGAGCCCCTGATAGCCTGACCGCGACGTGAGTGGCGTGCGGGATCGATCCGCGACGACGGGTCTGATCGCAGCGACCGCGCTGTTGTCGCTCCCGTTCCTCGCGATCGGCGTGATCAGCCTGGCGCTGATGCCGGTGCAGCTGTGGCTCGTGGCCGGCCTGTACCTCGCCACCGTGGTCCTCGCAGCGCGGCCGATCCGGATCCACCCCGACGCGGACCTCAGTCCCTCCGACGTCGCCATCGTCGCGGGCATCGTCTTCCTCCCGCCGGGCGCGGTGTCGATCGTTGCGGCCGCCGCGCGGCTGACGAGCGACGTGATCGGCGGGAAGCGCCGCGAGCAGATCGTCCGCAATGCCGCGGCCATCGCGATCTCGAGCGGCGTGGGCTCGCTCGTGTACGCGATCGTCTGGGGGGCCGTTGCGCCGCAGCTCGCCGCGCCGGCCTCCATCCCGGCCGCGGTGATCGCCGTCCTGGCGCTCGTGGCCGTGGACCTCGGGCAGCTCTATCTCCTGCTCGTCGCGCTTCGCGGCGCGATCCTCGATCAGGGCTGGCGGTGGTTCGTGCGGACCGGGCGGGCGCAGCTCCTCTGGAGCCTCGCGGCGGTCATCACGATCGAGATCATCCTCATCGAGCCCTGGTTCCTCATCCCCGGCATCCCCCTGTTCGTGTTCGGCTACCTCGACATCCGCGCCCGGTTCGTGGCCGAGCGCCGCGCGCGGCTGCTCGCGACGCTCGTCGAGGTCGGCCACGCCGTCGGCATGTCGCTCGATACGACCGAGGTGTTCCGGGCGGTGTACGCGCAGGTGCGGACGGTCCTCGAGTCCGACGCGTTCTTCGTCGCGATCGTGGATCTGGCCAGGGGTCAGGTGTCGTACCGGTTCCTCGTGGATCAGGGCACCGAGCTGCCGCGGGAGGACATCCCCTCGGCCGGGACGCTGGCCGGCCTCGTGGTCGAGCGCGCAGAGGCGCTGCTCATCCGCGACACCGAGCACGACATGCCGAAGCTCGGGCTCGTCCGCAGCGCGTGGGGGACCATCAACGAGCGCTCGGTCCTCGTCGCACCGATGCGGATCCAGGGCATCGTCGTCGGCGCGCTCTCGGTGCAGAGCGTGAAGCCGAACGCGTACGACGCCGGCGACCTCGAGCTGCTCGTCGCCATCGCGAACGAGGCCGCGGTCGCGATCGAGCGCGCGGACCTGTACGCGCGCGCGAGCGGTCTCTCGAAGCGCCTGGTGGACCTGCATCGGGTCGGGGTCGAGCTGAACAGCCAGCGACGCATGGAGGATGTGATCCCGCTGTTCGCGAAGGCGTTCGTCGACTCGATCGGTGCGTCGGCCGCGGGTGTCTACCTCGACAACGGCGGCGAGTCGCTCGAATTCGCCGGAAACTCGACCGGGCGCCGACCGTCCGACCTCCTGGCGCTCTCGAAGTCCGGTGCCGCGAGCGTCGTCACCGCGGTCGCGTCGGGCACGCCCCTGGAGGTCACCGATTCCGACGAGTCGCCCGAGCCGATGCGATCGCGGATGCGCGAGTGGGGCCACCGTGCCCTCTTCGTGCAGCCGCTGCGGGCCGCGTCCGAATCCATCGGCGTGCTGCTGGTGACGTGGACCGATCCGCACCGGTTCACCGATGACGAGCGGGAACTCATCGGCGTGCTCGCCGGGATGGGCGCGACCGCCATCCGGTCCACGCGCCTCTATCAGAAGCTCGACGACGCGTATCTCTCGACCGTCTCGAAGCTCACGGCGATGATCCAGGCGCGTGACGGCTACAGCGAGGATCATCAGCGGCGCATCGCCGCCGACGCGGTCGGCGTCGGTGAACGCCTCGGCCTCGACGACGCGGCCGTGCGTGACCTTCGCTACGGCTCCTTGTTCCATTCGCTCGGGAAGATCGGTGTACCGGCGACGATCCTCGCCAAGAGCGGCCCGCTCACGCCGGAGGAGCGGAGGATCGTGCAGGAGCACCCGCTCCTCGGGGCCCGGATCCTCGAATCGATCGAATTCCTGCGGAGCGTCGTCCCGATCGTGCGTCACGCGAACGAGCGCTGGGACGGTACGGGCTACCCCGATGGCCTGCAGGGTGAGGCCATCCCGATGGCCGCGCGGATCCTCTCCGTGGCGATCGGCTACGAAGCGATGCTGGCGGACCGTCCCTATCGCCTGGCCCTGCCCGCGGAAGCAGCCCTCGCCGAGCTCCGGACGCTCGCCGGCGCGTGGTACGACCCCGCGATCGTCGACCTCTTCGTGACCATGATCGAGGCCCGCGGGGCGGTGGCGGCCGCGGAGGTCGAGGTCGGCGCTTCGCGGGAGCTGTCGATCCTGGCCGAGATCACCCCTGAGTTCCACACGCTGCTCGACATGCAGCAGCTGCTCAAGCGGATCCTCGCGATCCTCGAGCGGCACATGCCCGGCTCGGCGTTCACGATCATGCTCCGTGAGGAAGCGACCGGGGATCTGGTCGTGCGCGCGGCGGGCGGGGCCCACGCGGATCTCACCAGCCCGAACCGCGTCGAGAACGGCCGCGGACTCTCCGGGTGGGTCGTGCAGCACGGCGAAGCCCAGATCGTCGAGGACGTGCGCAGCGATCCGCGCTACCTCGGCGACCCGAACGTCCGCTCGGAGATGGTCGTGCCGCTCGTTTCATCCGGCCACGCGATCGGCGCGCTTGTCGTGTCGCATCCGTCCGTCGGCGTGTTCGGGCAGCGCGACCTCACGCTGCTGCAGGCCGTCGCGGCGCAGATCGCCGCGGCCATCGACGTCGCGGAGCTGCACGAGCGGCTGAAGCGCGCCGCCAACACCGATGCCCTGACCGGGATCCACAACTACGGCTACTTCTACGACCGTCTGGAGGAGGAGGTCGCCCGCGCCGAGCGGCACACGACGCCGCTCGCGGTGGCGTACTTCGACATCGACGGCCTGAAGCGGGTGAACGACACGTACGGCCATCTCGCCGGCGACGCCGTCCTGCGCACGCTCGGGGGGCTCATCGGCCGGCGCGTTCGGACGGAAGATATCCCGGCCCGCTACGGCGGCGACGAGTTCGCGATCGTCATGCCCGCGACGCCGCGCGATGAGGCCGAGCGCGTCGTGCAGCGGCTCATGGACGAGCTCGACGGCTCGGAGGTCGATCTGTCCGACGGCCGCACGATCCGGATGCCCGCCCGATCGTGGGGCATCGCGGCGTATCCCTTGGACGGCCAGACCGCGAAAGCTCTCGTCGACAATGCCGACACTCGGGCCTACGCGCACAAGCGTGCGCGCGCCGACGCGGCGCGCTAAACGCTTCAGCCTCGCCTGATGCAGCACGCCGACCACGTTGGGCTCATCCGGGATGCGGTCACGCCGGGGACGACGTGGCTGGAGCTCGGATCGGGTAGCGGGGCGTTCACGCTCGCGCTCGCGGATCTGCTCGGACCCGCCGGGCGCATCCATTCGGTCGACAAGGATCGCTCGGCGCTCGTCACGCAGGCTGCGGCGGTCCGGTCGGGCTTCCCGTCAGTGCGTCTGGATCAGCGCACCGCCGACTTCACCCGCGCGCTCGGCGTCGGGGGCATGGATGGGGTCCTCATGGCGAACGCGCTGCACTTCGTGCGCGACAAGGCGCCGGTGCTCGCGCTCGTCCGCTCATACCTCCGGCCCGGTGGCACCTTCGTGCTCGTCGAATACGACGCAGATCGGGGCAACCACTGGGTGCCGCACCCAATCAGCTTCACCACGTGGCTCGCGGTGGCGCCGTCGGCCGGATTCAACGGCACCCGATCGATCGGCCGGGTGCAGAGCGGGTTCTTGAATGCGATCTACGCGGCGGCGAGCAGCGTCTGAGCGCGCGGTAGTTAGCGGGCCGCGGCCCGGTGGGCCGCCCGTGAGCGGAGGTCTTCCTCCCAGAGTGAGGCGTGGATCTTCGTCGCTGCGACGGTGCCCTGGGCCGCGGCGACGATGACCATCTGCTCGCCGATGCCCGCATCGCCGGCGACGTACACGCCGGGCACGCTCGTCACCTCGTGTTCGTCGGCCTTCACCATCCCATCGGCGTTCAGCTCGCATCCGAGCTGCGTGGCGAGCTCGCTCTGTTCCCGCTGGCCGGTCACGAGGAACAAACCGGACCGGGCGAGCGCCGACCCATCCGCGAACACCACGCGCTCCAGCTGTCCATCGGCGCCCTCGAGCCGCGCGACGCGCTCCTCCCGGACCCCGACGCCGAGCGCCTCGAGGCGCGCGCGGTCCTGGGCCACGAGCGGGCGGGCGTCGGTGAGGAGCACGACGTCGTCACTCCAGGCGAGCATGGCGAGCGCCGCCTCGATCCCCGGCCCGGCCTGGCCGTACACGGCGATCGGCTTGCCGGCGTACTCGTAGCCGTCGCAATGGGGGCAGTGGTGGACGCTCCGGCCGAACAGCTCGGGCAAACCGTCCATGGCCGGAACGACGTCGATCACACCGGTTGCGAGCAGCACCCTGCGAGCCTGGAACGGCGCGCCCTCGGCGAGCTGGATCTCGAACGTGCCGCGCGCCCCGGTGATCGCGTTCACGACGCCGGTGCGGATCGTCACCTCGGGATAGCGCTCGAGATCCGCACGGGCCGCGCGCAGGAAGTCCGCCGGCGGGGTGCCGTCACGGGTGATGAACCCGTGGAGCGCTGCGGCTCGGCGGTTCCGGTATTGGCCCGCGTCGACCACGACGACCGTGCGGCGACACCGTCCGAGCATGAGGGCGGCCGACAGGCCGGCAGGTCCGCCACCAACGATCGCGACGTCCACGCGCTCCACGACCGCTAGCCGAGCAGATCCTTCACGATCTCGCGCTCCTTCTCGAGCTCCGCGATCGTCGCGTCGATCTTCCCCTTGGCGAAGGCGTCCAGCCGAACACTCTGCACGATTTGGTAGCCGCCATCGCCTGTGGACCGCAGCGGGAATGAGGACACGATGCCCCGGGCCACGCCGTAGCTGCCGTCCGAGACGACCGCGGCGCTGAACCACTGGTCCTCCGGAGTCTTGGTCACGAGGCTCTTCACGTGATCGACGATGGCCTGGGCCGCGGAGAACGCGCTGGATGCGCCCCGCGCCGCGATGACCGCGGCACCGCGCTGCTGGACCGCGGGGATGAACTCGCTCTCGAGCCAGGCGCGCTCGACCGCCTGATCCGCGGGCTTTCCGTCCACGGTCGCGTTCGTGAAGTCGGGGTACAGCGTCGCGCTGTGGTTGCCCCAGATGGCCAGGTGCTTGACGGACTTGCTGCGCTGTCGCGCCTTCGCCGCAAGCAGCGACGTTGCCCGATTC
>JALZAB010000006.1 GCA_030948585.1 Chloroflexota bacterium | reverse complement strand
CGGCCTTCGAGGTGGTCGCCGCTCCACGTCGGATGGCGGGAGAGGGCGAGGGTCGGTTGCGCGATGTAGCCCCGCGGGTTGTCGCGCACGCGCGTGCGGTACTCCTCGCGGTCCGCAGCCGGCGCGTGCGGACCGATGAGCATCCCGTACCCACCGCTCTCGTTCACGGACTTCACGACGAGGTCGCCGATGTGCTCGAGGATGTAGGCGCGCTCCGTCGGGTCGTCCGCGACGTACGTCTTCACGTTCGGCAGGATCTCATCTTCTCCGAGGTAGTACTTGATGATCGTCGGCACGTATGCGTAGATCGCCTTGTCATCCGCGACGCCCGTGCCGATCTGGTTCGCGAGCGTGACGCGGCCCATGCGGCAGGTCGCGAGCAGCCCGGGCACGCCGAGGAGCGAGTCGTGGCGGAACGCGAGCGGATCCAGGAAGTCGTCGTCGACGCGCCGGTAGATGACGTCGACCCGGCGGCGCCCGCGCGTGGTGCGCATGTACACGGCCGCGTCGTCCACGAACAGATCGGAGCCCTGGACGAGGTCGATGCCCATGGTCTTCGCGAGGAACGCATGCTCGAAGAACGCGGAGTTGTGCACGCCGGGCGTCAACAGCACAACCGTCGGCGCATCGGACCCTGGCGCGACCGCGCGGAGGACGTCCAGCAGGTCCTGCGGATACCCCTCGACCGGCCGGACCTGATAGTCGGCGAAGATCTGCGGCCACACCCGCTTCAGCACGCGGCGGTTCTCGACCAGGTAGGACACGCCTGACGGCACGCGCAGGTTGTCCTCGAGCACAAACCAGGTGCCTTTGCCGTCCCGAACGAGGTCGCTGCCGACGACGTGCGTGTACACACCGAGCGGAACGTCGACGTTGCGGAACTCCCGGCGGTACCCGCGCGCGCCCAGGACGAGATCGGCGGGAATCAGGGTGGTGCGGAGGATCCGCTGCTCGTGATAGATGTCGTGCAGGAACAGGTTGAGCGCGCGCACGCGCTGCTCGAGGCCGCGCTCGATGCGGGCCCACTCCTCGGCTTCCACGATGCGCGGGATGAGATCGAACGGCATCGTCTTCTCGGGACCGCTCGGATCCTGGTTCACCGAGAACGTGATCCCCTGCGCCTGGAAGGAGAGATCCGCGGCGCGCTGACGCTTGGCGACATCGGGTGCGGCGAGCGTCGCCAGACGCCGAGCGAGATCGACGTAGTGGGGTCGCACGCGTCCAGGCGCCTCGAACATCTCGTCCCAGAAGCCGTCCGGGCTGTACGGCGGCACGGTCGCGGCGACGCGCGGGGGCGCGCTCATGCCACCGCCGCCGTCGCGCCGTCCAGCTCGATCACCTCGGCGTGCTTCGACGCGGCCAGGCGACCAAGGGCCGGGCCACCATACGTGCCCGAGGTCGGAGACACATCGGAAAAGTCGCGGCCGACCGCCACGATGAGGTAGTCGAGGCGCGTGCGCCGCGAATGGGTCGGGTCGTAGCCGATGACCTCCACGCCGCCGTCGCGATGCTCGACGAACGCGTCGACCCACGCGTGCGGCGCGCCCTCGCCGATGAGATGCCCGGACACGTAGCGCGCGGGTACGTTGAGGAGCCGCAGCACGGTCAACAGGATGTGGGCGTAGTCCTGGCACACGCCGAGCCCGAGGTGCAGGGCCATGGCCGCGGGGGTGCTGTAGCCGGTCACGCCGAACTGGTAGGCGATCGACTTCGCAGCCCAGGTCTCGGCGAGCTCGGCCCGCTCGCGGGCATCCGCCGCGGCGCGCGCGATGTCGGTGGCGGCCGCGATGAGCCGCTTGTCTGGCGCCGTCAGCGCCGTCGGGCGCAAATAGGAGAGCCTCTCCGCGTCGCTCCGCCATGGCGGCAGCTCGGGTCCGCGGCCTGGCGCGGTGCGCTCGAGCCGGAAGGTCGCCTCGAAGTCGACGGCGTGGGGCACCCTGTTCGCCAGCACGCGCGCCACGCGGTTACCGAACTCATCGCGCTCCCAGGTGAGCCGGTGGTCCCCCTCCGTGCCGCGCACCGCGAGATCGTGATTGAGGAGCACCTGGTCGCGCTGACGATCCGCCGGGATCATGACCAGGCGCTGCCTCAGATCCCACACCGGTCCGGTGTACGTGTACCGGTAATGCTGGCGCACGCGGAAGACCGCGCGCTGGACGCGGTCCCAGTCAGGGCGGTTCTTCAGGGCTCGGCCCGTTCGGCGGCCTCCGCGCTGTCGGCGTCCTCTTCCTGCGGCGGACCCCCCGGGCGCTCCGCCGTGATCTCGTCGGACCAGACCGTGAACTTGGCAAGTCGGGCGCTGCCGTAGGACGTCGAGAGGGCGCAATCGACCGCGTCGCGTCCGCGCCCGATGACGACGCGGCCGACGCGCGGCGTGTTGTGCCGCGCATCGAACGTGTACCAGCGTCCGCCGACGTACGCCTCGAACCACGTGTGGAAATCCATGGGTACGTCGGGGGGCTCGATCGCGATGTCCGGCAGGTAGCCGAACGTGTAGCGCGCCGGGATGTTGAGCGCGCGGCAGAGCGCGACGGAGAGGAGCGCGAAGTCGCGGCAGACGCCCTTGCGCTGCTGGTAGATGTCCCACGCGGTCGTCGCGGGCGTCGAGGACCCGTTCACGAACTCGATGTTGTGATGTACCCAGTCGCACACCGCCTGAATGCGCTCCCACGTCGGTGCGGTGTTGCCAAACAGCTCCCAGGCGACGTCAAGGAGCTTGTCCGACTCCACGTACCGACTCGGCAGGGTGAACACGATCGCGTCGTCGGGAAGGTCCTCGACCCGGTGGAGGGCCGCATCGGGGACCACGGGATCGGGCGTCTCCGGGATCTCGACGACGGCGTCGTAGCGGACGGCCGAGCTGCCCGGCGGGGCTAGGAAGCGCCAGCAGTTGTTGCCGTAGAGATCGGTGTATTCGTGGATCGGGAGCTGGGGCTCGCTCCAGGTCGATTCGTAGACCGCGATGTGGTCCGCGTCCGCGCGCGGGCGGACAAGCATGAGCATCGGGACCGGCGTGATTGTCTCCCAGACGAATTCACAGCCAACGCGGATGCGCATGCGCGAAGTCTACCGAGCCAGCAGGCGCAGCCCGTCGGCCGGCGCGTCCTTCGCGAAGCACAGGACGGTGTACGCGCCGAGGCCGCTGGGCTCCACCAGGACGTCTATGGCGGAGCGTTTGCTGGCCGCGCGCAGCTGGTCGATGGGGTCGGTGGGCCGGCCATACGCCTCCCGCACGCCGAGTCCGATGAGCGCGTCGCGCTGCGTCGTCATGCCGGCGAGCGTGAGGCCCGCGCCTTCCGCGGCCCGGCGGATCGCCGTTACGTTCACGCTCGCGGTGAGGTCGTGCGCGCCGGGCTCCGCGAGGGCATCGGCGACGAGCCGGTGCCGCGAGAAGCCCCGCACGGTACCGGCGCCGCCGCGACCGAGGAGGTCTGCTTCGAGTCCGCCGTAATCGATGATGATCAGGTAGCCCTGCGCGATCGCCGCGCCGAGCTGGGCGACCCACCCTTCGGCCCCGAGGCTGACCTCCCACCGCCCGCCGACGGGCAAGCTATCCGGGACCCGGTAGCGCAGATCGGGGTGGCTGGGCGCGCGCAGCGTCTCGACCAGCTGGCCGCCATCGGCGTCGACGTACACCTCGCGCACGCCGTCGTTCGACCGGACGAGCACGTGCACCGGGAACGCGTCCAGCACCTCGTTCGCGAACACGACGCCGCGGATCGGCGCGAGGCTCCGCGCGACCGATGCCCACCGCAGCTCGCGCCCTTCGAGGGCCAGGGCCTGCTGCTCGCGCAGCCGTGGCGAGACCTCGACGATCGCCGGCCGTGCGGTGCGCGCCGCTTCAGGGCGCTCCTTGCCAAGGGCGTCGAGCAGGTCGCGCATGAGGATCCCCCGCCCGGCTCCGGCTTCGACCAGATCCCACGACGGCGGCTTGCCGATGCCGGCCCAGCAGTCGACGGCCGCGCGCGCGAGGGCCCGGCCGAATGCGGGACCGAG
Organism: Chloroflexota bacterium; assembly: GCA_030948585.1. Classification (GTDB taxonomy): domain Bacteria; phylum Chloroflexota; class Limnocylindria; order P2-11E; family P2-11E; genus UBA4735. Next base: position 25,672 of record JALZAB010000006.1, on the reverse strand, counting down.
CTCAGGCGATGTGAGGAAGTCGGCACCGTCGAAGCCGATGGCCGCGTGCGCGGTGTAGTAGCCGTCCTGCGGGTCGTAGAGCGCCGCGTCCATGAAGTCCGCGAAGGTGATCGGCCCGCGCGCGCGAATCCGCTCGACGAGCCGGTCGCGAAGGGTCACTCCACGAGCTTCGCGCGGATGGCCTCGAGCTCCGCGGGCGTGACACCGCCCTCGCCCAGGTACGCGGCCGCGCCGCCGAACGACAGCCGAAGCGTGGTGAGGACCTGCTGCATCGTCCACTCCCGTCGCTCGATCCCTGCGTCGACCTCGGGGGCACGTTCAGGGTTCGCCGTGCGGAAGCGGACGTAGTCGGGCTCGAGCTCGGTGTCACTCAGCACGTAATCGGAGACGATCTCGTCGTCGGGAACGCCGAGCGCGGCGAGCACGACGGCGACGACGACACCGGTGCGGTCGCGGCCCGCCAGGCAATGGAGCACGATGCCCGGCTCGGCCTCGGCGAGCGCGCGCACCGGCCCGGCGATGCCGCCCTTGGGGACGCCGAGCCGCCGGAGCTCGTCGGACATCGTGCCGTCGGCCGCCGCGCGATGCAGGCCCATCGTGCGTGCAACGGTGAACGGGACGTGCCGGTACGTGAGGCCGTCGCGGAACGGGCTCGCTGCCTCGGCCAGCTCATCCTCGGTCCGCAGATCGATGACCGTCCGGATGCCGTGGGCCCGCATCGCATCGCGGCCCTCGGGCGAGAGCTCGCCGAGCATCGATGCGCGGACGAGGCGTCCCCGGGTGAGTGAGCCGGTACCGCACGTCAGGCCGCCGAGGTCGCGCACGTTGAGGCAGGCGTCCCAGTCGAGGCGCCGGTCGGCCGGGGCTATGCGTTCCAGCGCGGCGGGCCGGGGGGCCGGATCTCCGGCGGCCGGATGAGCTCGCGCGTCGATTCGTCGGCCAGCGGGATGTGCTCGGACGGCTTCCAGGTGCGGGCCGAGGCGAGCTCTTCCTTGGCGAGCACGGTCACCCCGAAGCGCTGGTACGTCGAGAGCTCGAAGTTCGGCGTCTCGCCGAGCGCGCCGTGCGGGCAGACCTCGACGCAATCGCCGCAGTAGATGCAGCGCACCACATCGAGCTCGTACGTCTGCAGGTCGCGCTCGCGCAGCATCAGGGCACCGGTCGGGCACGTCTCCGCGCACGCGCCGCACGAGACGCAGTCGGTGTAGTTGAGCGACACGTTCCACGGCGTCGTGACGATCGAGTCGTAGCCCCCGCCCATGAGGCCGTAGCAGTTCGCACCGATGACGTCGCGGCAGATCCGGACGCACTGCGTGCAGTTGATGCACTTGTTCAGGTCGCGAAGGATGAAGTCGTGACTGAAGTCGTACTCGTAGTCGTGGTAGTCGACCGGCTCGGCCCGGTGGAAGCGGTTCTCGGTCAGGCCGTGCTCGAGCGACAGGCGCTGGAGGTGGCAGCGGCCAACGTCGGGGCACACGCACTGGAGGCAGCGCGCGGCCTCCTTCTCGGCCCCCGCTTTGTCGTAACCCTTTTCGATGAGCTCGAAGCTCTTCACCCGGTCGGCGAACGGGAGGAACGGCATCCGTACCTGCGGCTCCTCGGGCTTGTACGGGACGATGTCGATGAGCTCGGGGACGCGCTCCTCCTCGCGGATCTCCTCCGCGACGCGGGCCATGTCATCGCCCGCGAGGTAGCGGTCGATCGCCTTCGCCGCGAGCTTGCCCTGCGCAACGCACTGGATGACCGTCACCGGGCCCATCTGCGCGTCGCCGCCGGCGAAGACCCCGGGCCGGTCGCTCATGAGCGCGCCGTTCGCAACGATCGTCTCGCGGCGGCTCTTCTTGATGCCCGGCGTCGTCTCCATCCAGTCGAGCACCGGAGACTGGCCGATGGCCGGGATGACCGTGTCGCACTCGATGGTGAACTCCGAGCCTTCGACAGGCACCGGACGGCGGCGACCGGACGCGTCGGGCTCGCCAAGGGCCATGCGCTGGAACTCGACCCCGCCGGCCCGCCCGTTCTTCTCGATGATCCGGACCGGCGCGGCGAAGAACTCGAGCTTGATGCCCTCATGCTCGGCGTCGTCGACCTCGGTGTAGTGCGCGCCCATCTCCTTGCGGCCGCGGCGGTACACGACGGTCACGTCCGCACCAAGGCGCCGCGACGTGCGGGCGCAGTCGAACGTGGTGAACCCACCGCCGAGGACGACGACCTTGTTCCCCTGCCCGACCGGCACCGGATCACCCGATGCGTTCTGGCGGAGGTAATTGATCGCCTCGATGACGCCGGGCAGGTCCTCGCCCGGGATGCGCAGCTCGTTGCTCGTCCACGCGCCGATGCCAAGGAAGATCGCGTCGTAACCCTGGGCGAAGAGGTCGTCGATCGTGAAGTCACGGCCGAGCTTCATGCCGCCCTTGAACTCGGCGTCGCGCAGCTGCCACACAGAGTTCAGCTCCTTGTCGAGCTTCACCTTCGGCAGGCGGTACTCCGGGATGCCGTAGCGGAGCATGCCGCCCTGTTTCTCCATCATGTCGAACACGGTGACCGCGTGGCCCTTGAGCGCCGTGTAGTACGCGGCCGTCAGGCCGGCGGGTCCGGCACCGATGACCGCGACACGCTTGCCCGTCGCGACCTCCTGCGGGAACGGCGTTGGCGCCACATCCATCTCGAGGGACAGCTCGCCGCCGTAGCCGTGGCATTGGCGGATGGCGATCTCCTCTTCGACGAGGCCGCGGCGGCAGACCTCCTGGCACGGCGCCGGGCACACGAGACCGAGCGCATACGGGAACGGCAGGACCTCTTTGACCAGCCGCGCTGCTTCGACGTGCTGGCCCTTCGTCATCAGCTCGAGGTACCCGGGGATGTCGATGTGCGTGGGGCAGCCCACCTGGCACGGCGGCATGCAGTACGCGTTGTGGTCCGAGAGGATGTACTCGAGGTTCTGCTTCCGCATGCCGAACAGGCCGTCGCTCGTCGCGGTGACCTTCATCCCGGGCTCGACCGCGAGATGGCAGCTCGGCTGCGGGCGCTCGAAGCCCTCGATGTCCACGAGGCACATGCGGCATGCCGCCGCGGGCGCGAGCTTCTCGTCGTCGCACAGGGTCGGCACGTTGAACCCGGCGCGCTGCGCCGCGCGAAGGATCGACTCGCCGACCACCGCAGTGACCTGCTTGCCGTCGATCGTGATCTCGCAGACCGGCTGGCCCGACGGGATCTCCCCGTGATGCGACACCGTCGGGATCTGGGACTCGCTCGGGCCGTAGTCCTTGATGAGGCTCATGGCTGCGTCCTGTTCCTCATGGCTGCGCCATGGTCTCGTAGCGCCGCGCGCGGACCGGCGCGCACGTTCCGGTCGCGCAGGCCCGATCGGCGATGTGCGCGCGGTAGTCCTCGGCGAACTCGCCCATCGTCGTCTTCAGAATGGACGCGCTCGTGATGCCGAAGCCGCACAGCGAGAACCGCTCGAGGTGATCGGCCAGCTCGCCGAGCCACGGCAGGTCCTCGGCCCGGCCGAGATCCGAGTAGATGCCCTCGAGGATGCCTTCCACCCGCTTGGTCCCGACGCGGCAGGGCACGCACAGGCCGCACGTCTCCTTCGCGAGGTAATCGAAGAGCTCGGCCGCCTCGTGCACCACGCACACGTTCGGGCCGAGGACCCGGAGCTGCGCGGAGCCGAGGTGCGTGCCCGCGGCCTTCAGCGCCTCGTAGTCGAGTGCGACGCCGGTGCGTGTCGCGTTCAAGATCCCGCCGGTCGGCCCGCCGACGTGCAGTCCCTTGAACGTGCCGCCGACGGCCCCGCCGGCGCGCTCGAGGATCTCGCCCAGGGTCGTGCCGAACGCGACCTCGTAGACGCCGGGCGACGCGGCCGCTCCGGTGACCGAGACGAGCTTCGTCCCCGGAGAGGTCTCGGTCCCGACGCGGCGGAACGCGTCGGCGCCGTCGCGGACGATGAGCGGCAGTGCGGCGAGGGTCTCGGCGCTCGACACGACCGTCGGCCGGAGCAGCAGCCCCTGCTGGGCGGGGTATGGCGGGCGCTGGCGGGCCATCGCGCGGCGCGACTCCAGCACCGCGAGGAGCGCGGATTCCTCACCACCCATGAAGCCGCCCGGACCGAGAGCGATCTCGACCTCGAGATCGCCCAGGCTGGAACGCGCGGCGTCGAGCGCCTTTTCGGCCGCGCGCTTCGCGCTCTCGGCATCCGGGCGCAGGTACAGGTACGCGCTCGTCGCGCCCACGGCGGCAGCGGCGATGGCGAGGCCTTCGATCACGAACTCGGGCTTCTTCAGCAGCAGCGTGCGCGACAGCGGGCTGCCCGGATCGGCGTCGTACCCGTTCGCGACGACGTAGGCGCTCCCGCCGGCCGCCGCGGTGCGCGCGGCCGCGAGTTTGCGCGCGAGCGGGAAGCCGGCGCCGCCGCGGCCCCGCAGGCCGCTCGCCTCGATGAGCGCGATCAGCTCTGCGGCGCCCATCGACCGCGCGCGGTCGCGCTCGTGCGCCGCGTTGATGTCGGTGTCGAGGATCCGGTACGCCGCGCTAGTCGGCAAAGGCCGGCTCCAGCGGGTGCGTGACCTCGTGCTCGTGCAGCGTGTCGTGCGACGGCGCCGGGCTCTGCTCGGGCCAGACGCCCGAGATCGCCAGGTTCCCGGTGTAGCGGCGGCCGCCACGGGGGATCGCCGTGCCATCGCCCTCGGGGGCGCCGCGGAAGTTCGATAGCAGCGACGCCGTCGTGTAGAGGTGCGTCATCTGAACGCCGAAGGCGTCGCGGATGCGCTCGGCCGCGCTCCATGGCAGATACCCGTACGCCGCGTTCGTCCGGTACAGCACCTGCGTCATCCGGTCGGCGCCCGGCGGCGTGTCGCGGAGGATGCGGTCCACGAGGCCGAGGTCCAGACCGCGCTCCGACTCCGCCGGTACCGTGACGACGGCCGGCGAGAGCGGCCGGCGATCGCCGTACGGCGCGGTCTGCACCATCCGGATCCGGTAGTAGGACGCGCGTGGCGCGATCGGCGGGCGTTTGCGGAACGCGTTGCGGAACGTGTACGAGATGGAGATCGCGCGCGACGGGCAGGCCTTCTCGCACATCAGACACGACTCGCACTTGAAGATGCTGGTCTCCGGCTCGAGCAGCAGGGCGATGAGCCCGCGACTGCGCTCCGGCAGCTCCCGCTTCTCGTACGGGTACTTCCGCGTGACGCTCTGGCGCATGAAGACGTGGCTGAGGGTCCGCTTCATGCCGTTGAGGATCCCGAGCATCTAGGCGGTCACCGACATCACCGGTCAACGTCCCCGAGGACGATGTCGATGGAGCCGAGGATCGCAACGACATCAGCGACGAGGCGGCCCTGGAGCAGCCATGGAAGGATCTGCAGGTTGTTGAACGACGGGCCGCGCATCTTCGCGCGGAAGGGATTCGTCGCGGAGCCGCCGCTCGAGATCATGTAGATCCCGACCTCGCCCTTGGCGCCTTCGACGGTGTAGTAGGCCTCGCCCGCCGGGCATTTCCACACGTGGCCGAGCCGCGCCCGGACGGCCCCGCCCGGGAGGTTGGCGATGCATTCGCGGACCACGTCGACGGAACGGCGGAGCTCACCGAGGCGCACCTTGTACCGCGCGTACGCGTCACCCTCGACGGACGTTACGGTCCGGAAGGTCGTGAGCTCCGGGTAGATGGAGTACGGACGATCCTTCCGCAGATCCCAGTCGACGCCCGACCCGCGGAGGATTGGGCCGGTGAGGCCGTACTGGAGGGCCACGTTGGCCGGGATGCCGCCGACGCCGATGGTGCGCTCGAGGAAGATCTCGTTCGTCTCGAAGAGCTCCACGTAGTCGCGCTCGATGTGTCCGGCGAACCGGTCGAGGAACCGCTCGAGCTTCGAGAGCATGCCCGGGGGGAAGTCGTACAGCACACCACCCGGACGGAAGTAGTTGAAGTTCATCCGCGAGCCGCAGAGCTCCTCGAACATGTCGAGGATCTCCTCGCGATCGCGGAAGCAGTACAGCATCGGCGTCGTTGCGCCGACGTCCAGCCCGTACGTGCCGAGCCACACGAGGTGCGAAGCGCAGCGCGAGAGCTCGTCGACGATGACCCGGATGTATTCGGCCCGCCGGGGCACGTCCACGCCGCCGATGGCCTCCATCGCGCCGGCGTAGCAGTGCTCCTGGAGCATGTTGGAGACGTAGTCGGCCTGGTCGGCGTAGCGGATGCCCTGATGGAACGTCCGCCATTCGAAGATCTTCTCGATGCCCCGGTGCAGGTAGCCCATGACCGGGACGCACTCGATGACCTTCTCGCCCTGGAGCTTGAGCACCAGGCGCAGCACGCCGTGCGTCGATGGATGCTGCGGACCCATGTTGAGGATGAGCTCCTCGGTCTCGAGGCCCTCGTCGCTGTCGATGACCGGCAGCTTGACCCGGGCGGCATCCTCGATCGCAGCGATCTCGCGGTCGATGGTGGTCAGGTCCTCACCCGCCCTTGAAGATCTTTTCGCGGAGCCGCAGCACCCCTTCGGTGAGCGCCTCGGGGCGCGGCGGGCAACCCGGCACGTAGACGTCGACGGGCACCACCGTGTCCACGCCCTGCAGGGTCGCATAGCTGTCCCAGAACTCGCCGCCGGAGCTCGCGCAGTTGCCCATCGCGATGACCCACTTGGGCTCGGGCATCTGCTCGTACAGGCGACGCAGGCGCGGAGCCATCTTGTGGGTCACGGTGCCGGCGACGATCATCACGTCGGCCTGGCGGGGGCTCGACCGGAAGACCTCAGCTCCGAAACGGGCCAGATCGTGGTGGGACGCCGCGCTGGCCATCATCTCGATCGCGCAGCACGCCAGGCCGTAGCCGAGCGGCCACGGGCTCCTCGAGCGGGCCCACTTGACGAGCATGTTCACGCTGGTGAACACGATGTTGTCGTCGCTGGCCGTGACGCCCGCGATCATCCGAGGCTCGTGCCCGCCCATCCCGGTCTGGGTGGTGAGCGGCCGGCGCTGGACGACGTCCTCCTCGAAATCGAGGGGATGGACGTCGAGCGGGGGCTTCTGATCGATCGCCATCAGATGTCAGTCTACCCGTGGTCTTCGTGGCTTGCCCGCAGTAGCGCGACCAGTGGGGCGTGCAACGGACGGCCCGACGCGACGATCTCCGTGTGCTCGGTCCAGGTGACCGCGCCGCCGGCCTCGCGGACGAGCAGCTCGCCCGCCGCTGAGTCCCACGCGGACCTCGACACCTCGAAGTACGCGTCCAAGCGGCCGGCCGCGACCCACGCCAGATCGAGCGCCGCGGATCCCGCTCTGCGCACGTCACGGACCTGGCCCGCGACGCGCGCCAGCACGCCCGCTTGGGCGGCGCGCTCGGCCGCGGCGTAGCTGAATCCCGTAGCCACGAGGGCGAGGCCCGGGTCACCCACCTCGCTCGTCGTGAGCCGGCGCTCGCCGAGGTACGCGCCGCTACCGCGGGCAGCGGAGAACAGCTCGTCGCGCAGCGGGTCATAGACCACACCGGCCAGGCCGCCCGCCGCGTCCGCGCAGGCGACGCTCACGGACCAGTGTGGGATCCGATAGAGATAATTCACCGTGCCGTCGAGCGGATCGACGTACCACGTGCGGCCCGAGGAGCCGGTAACGCGCTCGCTCTCCTCGGACACGATGCCGTCATCGGGGAACGCGGCGCGGAGGCGCGCGGTGAGCAGCGTGTCCGCCGCGCGATCCGCGTCGGACACCGGATCCGTCGGCGTGGACTTCGAGCCGACGCCTTTCGCCGCGGAGCGCGCGTGCTCGAGCAGGACCGCGCCGGCCTCGCGTGCGGCCGCGCCGGCGATCGCGAGCAGCTCCGGAGCGGGGGTCAGGCCCAGGCTGGCGTCAGGGTGCCCGGCGCATCGCGCCAGTGCGGCGCCCGCGCGAGGGCCAGGAGTCGCACGTCGGTATTGGACGTCGTCGGGCGCAACGGCGCCGCGTCAAGACAACTGGGCGATCACGCGGATCCTCGTCGCGACGCTCGCGGAGATGGATCCCCGCTATCCCGAGCCCGACCTGGACATCCCCGACCTGACCGAGCGCCTGTCGCCGCCCTCCGGCCGGCGTGGCCGGGAAGTCTGCCGGGCGTAGCGCGCGATCTGGCTTCAGTCGTACCGCCTTCCGCCGTACAGGATATAGCCGGCCTGGTGCGATCCGACGGGATCGTGATGCGTGAAATGCAGCAGCCCGCCCTCGGCGTTCCACACATACTCCCCGTGCACGGTCACCGGCGTCCCGGCCGCGACGGGCACCCGGGGCGCGATCGACAGGTTGTGCTCTACGAGCACCGTCATGCCACTGGACAGCCGGACGATGAAGCGCTCGTGGGGTCCCGATGGACCGCTCTGATCGGAGAGCACGCGGTCGACGGTACCGCTGGCCGTGAGCTCGGCGCCGTCGGAGTGGTGCTCGAAGGCCCGCTGGATCGCGGCGTCCTGCGCCGCCAGATCTGCTGAGGCGTTCGGCGCCCCGGGCGTGCAGGCGGTGATGGTGATAAGGATGAGTGCGAGTCCGCCGGACGCGAGCGCGCGCGAGATCAGCCGCGTCGCGCGCCCGGCTTCCCGTCGTCCACCACGAATGTGGCGATCGACGACACCGTCGCCGTGGGCGCCGTGACGGTCGAGACCGCGCGGAAGTCCGTGGTCAGCCGTCCCGGTACCAGGGCGCACCGGACGTAGCCCCGATGGTTGTCGAAGAATCGCAGCTGCGGGTTCCGGCCCGGCGAGTCGAACTGCGTCGCTGGAATGAACGGGTCCCCGTCCGAGCTGATCGACGTCCCGAGGAGCTCGGTCGCGATCGTGGGGGAGGCCGGATCCGCGTAGTCGCGCTTCACGTCGTATACGAAGTCGACGTGACTGTCGCCGGATAGTACGACGGAGTTCCTCGTCTTCGCCAGCTGCTCCGCGATGAGCTGGCGATCCGCCACGTAGCCCATCCAGTTGTCCACGCCATCGAAGTGGTGGAGGCTCGGGTCGATGCTCGAGTCCTGCTGTGCGAACCGGACCGACTGGGTCATGAAGTTCCAAGCCGCGTGCGAGCTCGCGAGACCGGAGAGGAGCCAGTCGCGCTGCTCGGCGCCCAGCATCGTGCGCTTCGGATCGAGGCTTGCGGCGCAGTAGCCCGACGGCGTCGCGTCGCGGTCCGCGCACAGCGGGACCTCGGGCGACCGGTACTGCCGGGTGTCGAGCACGAAGAACGTGGCAAGGTCGCCGAACGACAGAGCCCGATACAGCTTCAGCGCGGGCCCCTGCGGACGCGGGATCCGGAGCGGCATGTGCTCCCAGTACGCCTGGTACGCGTTCGAGCGCTCGAAGACCGCCTGCTTGTTCTTCGGATCGGTCGTGTCGATCCCGCCGGCGTAGTTGTTCTCGACCTCGTGATCGTCCCACGTGACGATCCACGGGAACGCGGCGTGGCACGCCTGCAGGTCCCGATCCGTCTTGTACTGGGCGTAGCGATCGCGGTAGTCCGCGAGGGTGAACGCCCACCCCCGCCGGCTGTAGTCCCTGACCCGGTCGCCACGCGCGTCACCCTCGTAGATGTAGTCGCCCAGGAAGATGACGGCCGCGAGGTCCTCCCGCGCCAGCGCCGCGTGCGCGGTGTAGTAGCCCTGGGTGTAGTTCTGGCAGGACGCGAACGCGAACCGCAGCGCCGCCGGCATGGACCCCGCGGCGGGCGCCGTGCGCGTGCGACCGATCGGGCTCTCGATGCCGCCGGCGCGGAAGCGGTACCAGTACACCCGGTCCGGCTCCAGGCCGGTGGCATCGACGTGCACGGAGTGCGCGAGCTCGGCGGTCGCCATGACCGTGCCGGTCCGGGGGACATCGGTGAACGCTTCATCCTTTGCGACCGTCCAGGTGACCTCGATGGGGGCTGCCCCCATCCCGCCACCCTTCAATGGGTCCATCGCGAGCCGGGTCCAGAGCACGACCGCGTCGGCGAGCGGATCCCCTGAGGCGACACCGAGGGTGAACGGATCCGCGTCGAGCTTCAGCGGCCCGGAGGACTGCGTGCAAGCCGTGAGCGGAGCGAGAGCGGCCACCGCCGCGATCCTGGCCGAGGCGGCGAGGAACGCGCGCCGATCCAGCGTCGGGCGGATCGGGCTACGCGGAGGGAGCAGCTTCGTGTGCGCGGTATTGGAGCTCGTAGAGGCGATGGTAGACGCCATGCTGGCCGAGCAATTCCTTGTGCGTGCCCAGCTCCGCGAGTCGGCCCTTGTGCAGCACGATGATCCGATCGACGTTCTGGATCGTCGATAGGCGGTGGGCGATGATGATCGAGGTCCGGCCGATCATGAGCTTCTTCAACGCGTCCTGGATGAGGTGCTCGGTCTCGGTGTCCACCGACGAGGTCGCTTCGTCGAGGACCAGCATGATCTCGGGGTTGAACGCGATCGCCCGCGCGAAGGCCAGGAGCTGCTTCTGTCCGACCGACAGCGTGGAGCCGCGCTCGGTCACGACGGTCTCGTAGCCGTCCGGCAGCCGGTCGATGAACTTATCGGCATTGACGAAGCGCGCTGCGGCCTTCACCTGCTCGTCCGTGATCGCGGTCTCGTTCAGGCGGATGTTCGACGCGATGGTGCCCGCGAAGATGAACGGATCCTGGAGCACGACGCCGACGTGGCGCCGGACGTCACGCTGCGCGAGGTCGCGCAGGTCGACCCCGTCGAGAAGGATCCGCCCCTTCTGCACGTCGTAGAAGCGCGAGATGAGGCTGATGATCGAGGTCTTCCCCGCCCCGGTCGCCCCGACGATCGCCACGCTTTCGCCCGCGGAGATCTTGAAGTCGACATCACGCAGGACCCAGTCCCCCTCGTTGTACGCGAACGAGACGTTCTCCATCGTGATCTCGCCACGGACGCTCGGCAGCGCGACCGGGTGCGGCGCGTCGACGATGGTCGCCTCCGTGTCGAGCAGCCGAAACACGCGTTCCGATGACGCCATCGCCGACTGCAGGATGTTGTACTTCTCCGACAGGTCCTGGATCGGGCGGAAGAACTGGTCGAGGAGCTGCCAGAACGCGAGCAGCGTCCCGATCGTCATCTCACCCCCGAGGGCCCAGTAGCCGCCGGCGATAAAGATGGCGGTCGCGGCGCCCGCGCGGGTGAACGTCACCGCCGGGAAGAACAGGCTCATGGCCTTGATCTGGCCCTGGTTGGCCTCCAGCAGATCGGTGTTGAGCTCATCGAACTGCGTGTACGCCCGCGGCTCGCGTGTGAACAGCTGGACGATCGACATCCCGCTGATGTTCTCGTTGAGGTAGGCGTTGATGCGCGCGAGGCGGATGCGGACCCCCCGGAAGGACTCCCGCATCGTCTTCCGGAAGTAAAACGTCAGCGCCACGATCACCGGGAGCGTCGCGTAGGTGATGAGCGCAAGACGCCAGTCGAGGAACAGCAGGACGATGGCGATCCCGAACAGCATGAGGAAGTCACCGAAGATCGAGACAACGCCCTGGGTCACCATGTCCGTCAGGGCATCGATGTCGTTGGTGATGCGGGTCATGAGCCGGCCAACGGGGTTCCGGTCGAAGAACGACAGCGACAGCGACTGCAGGTGTCCGAACAGCTGGACCCGCAGGTCGTACATCGCCCGTTGGCCGACGAACGTGGTCAGGATGTTTTCCGCGTAGCGCAGCCCTGCGGACGCGAGGAGCACGGCCAGGTACGCGGCCCCGAGCGGCACGAGCAGGCGCAGGCCGTCCGCGGCCGGGATGCTCCCGCTCACCGCGGGCGCGATGGCGGTGTCGATGAGGAACTTCGTGATGATCGGCGGGGCGATGTCCGCGAGCGAGAGGAATACGAGGAGCGCGAACGCGAGCGTGACCGGGCCGCGGTATGGCCGAAGGTAGCCGAGCAGCCGGCGCATCAGCCGCGCGTCGTACGCCTTGCCGAGGATCTCGTCCTCTTGGAAGAAGCCTGCCATCAGGCGCCCTCCCCCATCCCGCCGCCGCCCAGGCGGGTGCGGAATCGCGTCGGCGTGGACTCCTCGGCCGCCTTCACGCGGCGCTCGTGCTCGTCCCGCTCCGTATCGACATCGAGCTCCTCCTCGAGGAGCTGGCGGCGATACATCTGGGCGTAGATGCCGTTCCGTTCGAGGAGCTCGAGGTGCGTCCCGCGCTCGACGATCCGGCCCTCGTCCAGCACGAGGATCTCGTCGGCGTCCTTCACCGTCGAGATCCGGTGCGCCACGATGATGCTCGTGCGCTCCTGCAACACGCCGCGCAGCCGCCGGAGGATCTCGGACTCGGTGAACGTGTCGACCGCGCTCATCGCATCGTCCAGGATGACGATGCGGGGATCTTTGGCCACGGCGCGCGCGATCGCGGTGCGCTGCTTCTGACCGCCCGAGAGCGTGACGCCGCGCTCGCCGATCAACGTGTCGTACCGTGCCGGGAAGTCATCGACGTCCTTGTTCAGCTGCGAGACATCGCCCGCCCAGTCGAGCTTCGGGTCATCGAGGGTCGTGTCGAGACCGAAGCTCACGTTCTCGCGCAGCGGCACGCTGAACAGGAACGTCTCCTGCGGCACGTACCCGACCGCCCGGCGCAGCGTGGCGAGCGGGTACCGCTTCACGTCGATACCGTCGATGAGCACCTGACCGCTCGTGGCGTCGAAGAGCCGCGGGATGAGATTGACGAGGCTCGACTTGCCGGCACCGGTGTGCCCGACGATCGCCAGCGAGCCGCCCGCCGGGACCGTGAAGCTGACGCTCCGCAGCACTTCCGTCGGCCCGTAGGCGAAGCTCACATCCTTGAACTCGACCTCGCCGCGGACCGCGTGTGCGGCAGGCTGGGCCGGGTCGACGATGTCGGGCTTCGCGTCCCAGATCTCCTGCAGGCGCTGGAGCGAGGCCCAGCCCTGCTGGAAGAGGTTGGACACCCAGCCCAGGGCGATCATCGGCCAGGCCAACAGGTTGAGGTACGCCACGAACTGCACGAGCTGGCCGAGGGTCATGCGACCCTCGATCGCGTCCTGGCCACCGATGAATAAGGTCGCCAGGACCGCGAGGCCGAGAATGAACGACATGGTCGGCCAGATGAGGCCGTCCATCCGCCGCAGGTTGATCGCCCGGGTCACGTACTCCTCGTTCACCGCCGCGAAGCGGGCGATCTCGGCGTTCTCCTGCGAGAACGCCTTCACCACGCGGATGCCCGAGAAGTTCTCCTGCGCCGCGGTGGACATCTCCGAGAACTGGGCCTGGAGGCGTTCGAACTTCACGTGCACGCGCCGGCCGATGAACCAGAACGTCGCCGACACGAGCGGCATGAGCACGACGGAGATGAGCGTCAGCTTGAGCGACACGCTCACCATCGAGATGATCGTGAAGGTGAAGGTCATCGACGTGGAGACGATGTTCATGACCCCCGGTCCCTGCATCATCCGGGTGGCGGACAGGTCATTGGTCATGCGGGCCATCAGGTCACCGATGCGCTGATGCTGGAAGTAGCCGAGGTGCATGTGCTGCAGGTGCGCGAAGAGGTCGTTGCGCATGTCGTACTCGATGAACCGCGAGGTGTTCATCATGAAATACCGGCCAGCCGCGCGGAAGATCGCTTCCATGGCGGAGAAGAACAGCGCGAAGAGGGCGAGCCGCACGATGGCGTCCATCGTGGTGCCGTGATTGAGGCCGTCGATGATCTGGCCGATGTAGCGCGGAGGTACGACGGCCGCGATGGACCCGGCAGCGACGGCCACGGTGCCGAGGAGCAGCTGGGTCCGGTGCCGGCCGACGTAGTGGAAGTAGGTCGCGCGGGCAGAGGTCACGTGAGGTCGATTCTAGGCCGCGGTGTCCGCATCGCCGGTCACACTCCGGGCGCGGCCTCCGGCCGATGGGTCGCTCGCGTCGCGCGACCGCCGACCCACGCGACCAGGCAGGCCATCGCTCCGGCGGCGAACACCGGGGCGACGCCGTACGCATCCGCGACCGGGCCGACGAGGAGCAATGGGGCGAAGCTGAAAACCGACACGAGCATGTTCAGCACGCCGAAGATGCGGCCGCGGATCTCGTCGTGTAGGTCCGTCTGCAGCCGCGTCATCGATGGGACGGTGATGAAGGCGTAGGCGACGCCGAAGACGAAGGCCGTGAGGCTCACGAGACCGACGAAGAACGGGAACGCCTCGTTCGGTCCGGTCGCGTTGCGGAATGCGGTCGCGAGCGGCCGTTCGGCGGCCAGGACGAGCAGCGCCGCGGCGGTCACGATGAGCCCAGTCCCGATCGCGCGGTTCGGCGCGAGCCGGCCGCCGATCACGTTGAGCGCGCCGAGCCCGATGACGACGCCGAGACCGGCGGGGGCGACCAGCACGACCACGTTCTTCTCGCCAAGGCCGAGGACCTCGCGGACGAAACCTGGCGCGAGCGCGCCGGCGATCGCGACGAGCATGTAGGTCAGGGCGATGTAGACCAGCGACCACACCACCGGAGGGTGCTTGCGCAGGTACGCGAAGGCCTCCCCCACGCCCCCCAGCGTCTCGGCCACCGCCGCGCCGGCGATCCGGACGCCGAGACGATCGGTCCGCGCCGGGGTCGCGATGCTCGGCACGGTGAGGCAGAGCAGGGCCGCTGCGGCGAACATCGCGCCGATTACGACGAACAGGGCGTCGTAGCCCGAGAGGGCGATCACGACCGGCGCCAGGATGATGAAGCCGACGAGGAACGCGCCGTTGAATGTGAACGTGAACAGCGAGTTCGCCACGAGCAGGTCCCGCTTGCGGACGATGGCCGGGATCGTCGCCGACTCCGCGGGCACGAAGAAGACTGTGATCGCCGCCACCAGGAAGTTGACGATGTACGCAGCGGTGACGCTCTCGCCTAGGACCAGGAGTGGGACCACGGCGACCGCGCGGAGCGCATTCGTGATGACGAGGACGCGCTTGCGGTCCGTCCGATCCACGATCACCCCCGCGAACACGCCGAAGATGACCGCGGGAAGGATCGCGAAGAGGATCAGGATCGACGACGACGTGTTCGACTTCGTGATCTCGCCCACGAGCACGATGAGCGCGAACGTGGTCGCGTTGGCCGCGACCTGCGAGAGGATCTGCGCCGCCCAGAGCGCCAGGAACGCCCGGTTGCGGAAGATGCCCCGCTCCGGGTCGGGTCCGACCTGCTGCACGATCCGCGCTACTCGACCGGCGCCAGCGGGCCGCGCTCCACGAAGCGCTTGATGTCGCGCTCCAGTTCGCTGCGGGCGATCAGCACGCGACGGTCGCATGTCGCGCAGCGCACCCCGATATCGGCGCCGAGCCGGACGACCCGCCACGTGTCGCCGCCGCACGGATGCGTCTTGCGCAACACGACGACGTCATCGAGGTACAGCGGCAGCGGGGGCTTCGGCATCTGGACGGGGAGTCTATGAGGCGATGGCTCAGCGTTTGGGCGCGACCGCCGGCATCACGATCGCCGATTCCTTCGCCACCGTGAAGCGCGTCTTCGGATAGATCAGCTCGAACTGGCCCTCGATCCCGCCTGTCCGCGTGATCGCGACGTACATGACATCCGGCGCGCCGATCGCGCGCACCAGCCATGGCCCATTGACCTGCGTCCCGTCGAGCAGAATCGTCCGGTCCGGCCCCGGCGCGTACCACGAGCGCGGCCCGACCCGCATGTCGTTCACCGAGATCGCTTCGGCGCCCGCATTGCGCAGCTCGTTCGTGAGATCGCTCATCGCGCGGTCGTCGAAGCCGCCATCGATCTTGACGCTGATTCCCGGCCCATGCGCCCCGCTCAGCGCTCCGAAGATCTTGAGCTGGTCGATCTCCCGCTGGCTCTCGACGAGCGACCCCTGTCCGCTGGCCACCGAGTCGCGCGCCGACGCGACGCGCAGGCGGAGGTCGAAGATCTCGTCGCGCAGCGAGTTGTTCCGGTCTGAGAGGTTGGCGATGAGCGTCGTGAGCGACGCCGGTGTCTCGAGCTCGAGGCTGCGCGAGTAGACGTCCTGCGAGCGGAACTGCGTTACGACCAGGATCCCGAGGAACAGGGCGACCGCCGTCGCCGCGATGCCGCCGACGTTCGACCTCACTGCGGGATCGCGTTCCGGACGGTGACGGCGCTGTCGTAGGCCGGCACGGTGAGCGCGCTGGATCGCGTGACGCGGAAGCCAAGGCCCTGTACGTCGCGGCGCGCTTTGATGTCGCGCAGCTGGCCGGGGTCCTCGAACGCGCCGAGCACGCGGTCCTGCGGTCCGATGACCGCGATGTTGAACGGTGGCGACAACAGCGTGCCGTTCACCATGATGGTCGAACCGACGCAGTACACGCTCGTGCTGGCGACCACGCGCTGCGCGTTGACCGAGATGGCCTGCGCGCCGCCACGCCACGCGGTGTTCAGGATGTCGGTCAGGTCCGTCGAGTGGCAGATGGCCTGGTCCAGGTTCGTCGCGCCCGCCGCGACGGTGTGCGAGTCATCGAGCTGCACCGTCACCCCATCGCCGCTGAGCGGGCTGAGGCCGGCCTGGGCCTTCAGGTCACCGAGCTGCTTCCCAAGCTCACCCGCCGCGCCGCTCTGGCTCGCGGCGCTCGACTGGATCTGGTCGAGCTGGGCCCGCAGCGCCTGCAACTGCGCCTTGAGATCGTTCTGTTCGTTCTGAAGGGCGAACGCGGCATCGGTGAGCGGGGCGTTGTAGCGCACGGCGATCGAGCTGCGCTCCTGCTGCCCCTGCCACTGCGCGCTCACGAGGAACCCGAACAGCACGGCCGGGATGAGCAGGGCCACGGCGTGCTGCACCCGCTGGCGGCGCGGTTCGGGGCCGACCGCGGCGGCGTTCACCGCTTCAGTGTCCCACGGGCGAGCAGCCGGTCGACCGCGGCTCGCTCGCTCGGCGTGACGTTTCGGTCGCGCTTCCGCCACTCGGCGACCGCCGGGAGCACCCGGCGAAAGTCGGCATCCGCGGCGGCGGCGAGGAACGGGTTCAGGAACCGGGCCCGAAAGAGTCCGAGGACGGTCCGCGCGACGGGCGACCCGTCGATGCGCGAGGTCTTTCCGATGACGTACATGAGCGCGACGTCGGCTTGGCCCGGCCCGTTCGCGGCGTTTGCCCAGTCGATGACGACGGGTCCGCGGGACGTCATGAGGACGTTGCGCGGATGCAGATCCAGGTGGAGCAGTGACCGAGGCTCGCCGAAACGCGAGTCTAAGCCGGGCATCGGCGGCAGGAGATGGAGCCGGCGATGGAGGTCGGCGAGGATCCGTGCGTTGCGTGCGACGTTCCACGGCCGCAGCACCTGCTGCAGCTCCGGTCCGTCAACCTTCTCGAGGACGAGATCGGGGCCGCTCGCGTCGTACAGCCGGGGCACCGCGTACCCGTGTGTTGCCACGTACCGCAGCACGTCGGCCTGTGTGGCGGCGGGGCGTCCATCCGTGTGCCGCCGGAGCACGCGGCCGTCGCCGAGGTCGTACACGTCGGCGTCGCGGCCGCTGGCGATGAGGCGCATCGCTCAATTAGAGGCTCAGGACGGGACGGCCCTACGGGCCGTGGGGCTGCGCCCGACCACCTGCTCGGCTCCCTTCGTTCGCCTCGCGTGGACGGCAGCCCCAGAATTGGTTTTGCCAGTTCTGGGGCTGTAGCTCAGTGGATAGAGCGCCGCCGTCCTAAGGCGGGCGTCGTGGGTCCGATTCCCACCAGCCCCTCCCGTTGCATGATCAGCGGCGAGGTGACGCGACGGGCGGCGGGATGACGCGGAACGGCGCCGTCAACGGCAGGTCGATGATCCGGACTGGCGCGATCGTCGGGACCGCCGGGGCCGCCGCGGGCTCCGCGGGTGGCGCGCCGGCCGGGCGCAGCGACGCGGGACGATAGCCCGCGAGAACCGCGGCGACGATCAGACCGCCGGCCACCCACACGACATAGAACGGCCAGCTGCGCTCCCGCTCGTCGGGAGGGTCGAGGTCCGTCAGGGTGCCCGAGGTCATGACCTGATCAACGACCAGCCGGCAACGCTGTGATGGCAGTACCGCACATCAGGCCCCCGGCCGTTTCCATCCGTACACACAGGTGCCCCGGCCGGTTCCCTTTAGAACCGCACGGCACTAACCGCGTCGAGCAGCGGACCCGGGATCAGGCCCACGACGACGATCGCGACCGACGCGAACAGCGCCACGAACGAGGCGACGCGCCCGCGCGGCGGTGCGATCGCATCGATCGGCTGGGCAGCGAAGGACGCGAAGAGGACCCGCGCGTACGCGACGAAGCTTCCGGCTCCGGCGAGCGCTCCGATGATGACCAGCCACAGCAGCTGTCCGCGGATCGCCGCTTCGAATACGTAGATCCTCCCGATGAACCCGGCTGTCGGTGGAAGCCCCACGACGGCGGCCAGCGCGACGGCCAGCCCGATGACAATCGCCGGTCGTCGTCGGGCGAGGCCGCCAAGATCGCGCAGGAGCGGCTCGTCCGCCCGCAGGGCTGCGATCGCGGCGAAAAGCACGGTCGCGCTTGCGGTGTAGACGCTGAGCGCGAACGCCGCGGCCGGCGGCGAGAACGCCGCGGCCGCCGTCGCGACCGATCCAAGCTGGAGAAGCGTCGCGTACCCCACGAGCCGGCGCAGCCGCTCCTCCGTCAGCGCCGCGACAGTGGCGATGCCCATCGCGAGCGCGCCAAGGACCGCAAGGGTGACCTCCCAGTTCACCGACATGTCGCCGGTGTGCGTCGCCGCGCCAACGCGCAGCAGCGCCCCGACCGCGGCGGCCGTGACCAGGACGGACCATCGCTCGGTCGGCGCAAGCACCAGCACGAACAACAGGCCGCCGGCGACCAGCGCGAGGCCGGATAGATAGAGCGGGTTATGCGTCGCGCGGCCGAAGGTGCCGTACGCGGTCTCGCCGGTCGCGGCGTACAGGAGCGAGACCCCGTACGCGACGGCGGCGAGGGAAGATGCGCCGCGCACCGCGTGGCCGCGGCCAAGCGGATAGAGCGGGATCATAAGCAGAGCGATCCCGGCCAGCAGCACGACGAGGTCCTGGGCCGAGACGGTCACGACCGCTCCGCACGCCGAGAACAGGAGCAACGAGGTCAATTCACCGCGACGCCCGTGACGCCGTCCGGGATCCAAGACGATGGCCGCGCCGGCGCCGATCGTGGTGAGGACGATGAAGAAGACGCTCGTGCCGTCCCGGGCGACGGATCCCGCGAAGCCCGGTGCACCCGCACCGAGCGCGATTGCGGTGACCGCAGCCGCGGCGCAGGCCGTGACGCCCAGCCAGCGCAGACCGGGCATCGCCGGCCGCTGCGAGAGCAGCCCGGCGACGACCGCGCTCCCCGCGAGGATGAGGGCCGGACCGGTGGCCATGACATCGGCATCCGTCATCGCGCGCGCTCCGTCACCGCGGGCGGATCGCGGTCGACGAGTCCGGTGATGACCCGGGGCGCCAATCCCAGCCCAACGACGAGGGCCAGGAGCGAGACCACGATCGCCCGCTCACCCCAGCGCAGATCAGGGCCGCGCACCTCCGGCCCTGAAAGCGGCAGTGCGCGTATCGCTCCGGCCGCGTACGCGGCCGACACGAGCGCCACCACCGATGCGAGCAAGCCGATGCCAGGCGCGCGAGCGAATGCCGACGTGAGCACGAGGATCAGCGCGGCGGCACCCCCGGTCCCCGGCAGGCCGACCGTCGCAAGGAGCGCGGCGCCAAACATCGTCGCGAGCACCGGAGGGCTCGCAAGGCCGTGCGTCGCGATATCGAAGCTGCCGGTGCGGCGCGCCAGCGCCGCGACGAGCACGACGACGGCCGCGACCGCGAGCGCATGGCTCACGATACCGAGCAACCCGCCCTGCAGCCCGTTCGGCGTTGTTCCGAACGCTCCAATCGCAATGAGGTTCACCTGCGACACGCCCGCGTACCCGACGAGCGTCCGCAGGTCGCGCTGTCGCGCCGCGAGGATCGCCGCGTACAGCGCCCCGACGGTCGCGAGCCCCATGAGGTATGGGCCGAGATCCAGCATCGCTTTCGGAAAGAGCGGGACGCACACGGTCGCGATCCCGAAGATCGCGATCGCCGGGATGACGCACACGAGCACGATGACCACCGGGATCGGTGCGGTCGTCGTCGCGCGCGGCGACCAGGTGTGAAACGGGAACAGCGGCAGGCGCATCGCGAACGCCGCGAGGAACAGCAGCGCGAGCACGACCTGGCTCCCCGGGCCGAGGCGGTACGACGCGAGATCGGCGATCGCGAACGTGTGTGCGCCGACCCCGAGCGCGACGATGCCGGTGAGCAGGAGGGCATCGGCGACCAGCCAGTGCGTGACAAGACGGATTGTCACCCGTCCCCGATCCGCGCCACCCCAGAGCCACAGGAGCACCGCGAGCGGAACGATGAGGCCCTGCCAGAACGCAACGAAGAGGATGAGATCGCGCGCGACGAGTACCCCGCCGGCGGCCACCTGAACAAGCGACCACAGCGCGAAGAAGGCGCGCTGCCGCGGCACGTCCCGGCCGGCAGCGGCGCCGGCGGCGAACGCGACGCCGCTCGCCATGAGCAGGGCGGCGGTCCACCCGCTCACGCCGATCGCGGCGTTCGCGCCGAGGGGACCGGCCCACGTCACCGTTCCGGTCCAGTCGCCGCCGTAGCCGGTCCAGGTCGCGGCCGCCACGATGAGCGCCGTCGCCAGTCCCGACAGCACGGCGAGTACGCGCGCGAGGCCGCGGATCGGCAAGGCGCACGCGGCGAGCACGATGAGCGGGATCCCCACGACGACGGCGATCACTGCCCGCTCCAGATCCAGAACGCGAGCAGCACCACGATCCCCGCGACCAGCATCAGCTGTTGCGCCCGGCCGCCGAATGACCCGCGCCCGATCGCGCGCGACCCGCGTCCCACCAGTGCGCCGATCCCATCGATCCCCTCCTCCAGCGACCGCTCGGCCCCGTGCTCGAGGTCCCGACCAAGGCTGGCGAACGGACGGGTGATGCCGCGGGCGTAGAGGGCATCGAACCCGACACCCGCACGCGCCCAACGCATGCCCCGCTCGGTACGGGACGCTGCGACGATCCCGCGTCGATAGATGAGGCCGGCGGCGACCGACCCGGCGGCCGCGACGGCGAACGTCGCTACCAGGAGCCATGGCGGCATGGCGTCGGCAGGGCCGCTGCCGATGGGCAGGATGCCGGCGCTGACGACGGCCCCGAAGCCGAGGGCGCCGATCGCGAGGATCGCGAGCACGATGGTCTGCAGCGGCGTCGACCCGTCCACGCGCCGGGCGGTCTCCGGCGCGACACGCATGGCCGCGTACAAGCGGACCGCGGCGAACGCGATCGCGCCGGCGGCCGCCAGCACCACTGCCGTGAGGATGACGTCGCTCTCGGAGAAGGCGGCGCTCGCGATCGCTGCGATGCCGAAGAACCCGGCCGCGGGCGGGAGCCCGGCGAGGGCCAGCGTGCCCACGACCAATGCGACGACCGTCCACATCCGTCGCGCGGATCCTGCGCCGAGGACGAGCACCGCTTTGAGCAGCGCGTGGGCGATGAGCTGGAACCGCGCCGCGAACAGCGCGCCGAGCCCGGCGGCGACGAACATCAGTCCGACTTGCGAGATCGTCGACCACGCGAGGACCCGGCGGACATCGCGCTGGGCAGTGGCCGCGAGCGCGGCCCCGAGCGCCGTGACGCCGCCCACGACCGCCGCCGCCTGCAGAACGTCCGGCACGAAGACGGACCGTAGGCGCATGAGGAGGATGACCCCTGCAGTGACGAGAACGGTCTGCAGCAGCGCCGAGACCGGCGTCGGCGCGTCGGTCGACTCCGGCAGCCACACGTGCAGGGGCGCCTGTGCCGACCGGGCGATCGCGCCGACGAGCAGGAGGGCGCTCGCGATCACCGGCGCGCTTCCCGCCGTGCTGCCGTGCTCGAGGGCGGCGCCACCGAGCTGCGCGATATCGACCGTGTGGAACTCGGTGAAGAGAAGGAGCGCGCCAGCGAGGATGGCCGCGTCCCCGAGGCGCGCGATGAGCAGCATGCGCGTCGCAGCATCCGCAGCCGGGCCATCGGTCCAGTGATGATCGACGAGCACACACGCGGCGATGCCAGCGAGCTGCAGACCGGCGACGAGCAGGAGCAGATTGGACGCCAGCACGACGATGAGCATCCCGGCGACGAGGAGCATGAACGAGGCGAAGTACCGCTGGGGCCGGCGGTCCGGCGCCCGATCGCCGACCGAGTACAGCGCGATGAGCGCCGACACTCCAGTAATCGCGAGCGTCACCGCGAGCATCGAGCTGTCGACGACGAGGGCGAGGTCGGCACCCGTGATCGGCAGCCACGGCCCGACGGTCGCTTCGAGGCTCGGGCGATCTCGCAGCGAGGCGATCATCGACGCGGCGGCGCCGAACGACAGCGCGAGCCCGGCCGCCGCCAGTGCACCGAGGGTCCGGCGACCCAGACGCGCGCCGAATATCAGGATGGCGATGGCCGTCGCGAACGGGGTCGCCACCACGAGCAGCAGCGTCATTGCCGCCGACCGGCCACCTGGGCGTACCCGAGCCCGGCCTGGGCGAGCCCGATCACGATGACCGCCGCTGCCGCGATCTGCCCGTCGAGCTCGCGGAATCCCGTGCCCGCCGCGACGAAGGTGAGCGTGGCTGCAGCGAGCATCACCTCGACGCTCAGGAGCCTCCCCCACACCGTCGGCCGCAGGACCGTGCCGAGCGCGCCCGCGGCGAACAGGACGGCGCCGACGTACAGATATGCGGCGGTCGTCATCCCGCTGCGCGCCGCGCAGCGCGTGCGCCGATGGCGGCGGCGACGAGCAGCAGCGCCGCCACGCCCACCGCGACGGCACCTGGGCCCGTGACGCGCGCGGCAAGACCGGCGAGGTCATAGCCGTCCGCCGATCGGAGCGACACGTTGCGCGGGATCTCGCCCACCCGCACCGCTCCGACGAGCATCGCGACGACGGCGGCCGCGGTGGCAAGCGCGACGAGAACGGCCGCGGGACCGTCGGCTCCGCGAGCGGCCGGAGCATGCGGAGCGGCATGCACGACGAGCGGAACGGTCGCGAAGAGCGTGACGAGCAGCGCACCGCCGGCCAGCACCGGCGCTGCGAGGGTCGCGTACAAGACCGCGAGCGACAGCAGCATCATGAACAGCCCGCCGGCGGATGTCCGTCGATCGCGATGTGTCGAGGCGACGACGGCGCCCGCGATGCAGCCTACGGCCGCCGCCACGAACGCGACTTGCTCGACGCTCATCGGGCTGGAGTGTCGCGCACTGCGCGCGAGCGCGTCGGCTAGACTGACGTCTCCGACGGGGTGTGGCGCAGTTTGGTAGCGCGCTGGGTTCGGGACTCAGAGGTCGAGAGTTCAAGTCTCTCCACCCCGACACGTCGGGCCGCTGCTAGGCGGAGCGGGTCTCCCGGCGCTTCATGCCGAAGCGGCAGCCGGTGTCCTCGAGATCGACGGCGAGCCACTCACCGTTCACGAGGGCCTGCACGGCGTAGTCGTCGGCGTCATCGCGATCGATCGCGCGGAGCATCTCCTCCGGCGCGCGCAGCACGACCCACACCTTGCTGTCGCCATCGGGGCGGGCGTGGCTCTTTCGGCCCTGGGGCATCGGGATGCACCGCCGTGTTTCGAGGACCTCACCACCGCGGACAAGCCGCACCTTCTCCGGCAGCAGCGCTGACGTTCCCCCTTCGAGCTGGAGCCACGCGGCCTCACCGTCGTCGTGCAGGCAGGTGAAGAACACGACGCGCGTCGCATGCGAGACCGGCAGCTGGACCACGGTCGGGTCCGCGGCCGGTGCCGCGATCGCCACGCTGTCGTGCTGTTCCGCGGTCGGCGCAGCGATCGGCGCCTCGCGCTGGCGCGACGCCTCGAGGAGCTCGGGGAGCTGGGCCTTGACGCGCACGACGGCATCGGTGAGCTTCTGCACCCGGCCGAGCGTCTGGGCCGCGTAGTGCAGCTCCGCGGTGGCGAGCTCGAGCTCGCCCCGCGGAAGCAAGAATTCGACGTACCGGACGTACTCGTGGGCGGCCCCCTCGAGATCGCCACCGCTCGCCAGCGCCGCCGCGAGGCGACGATGCACTGACTGATCGACCGGATCGATGGCGACGGCCGCCCAGAGAACGGCGAGAGCGGCGACGCGGTTCCCGTGCTGCGCGAGGAGGGTCGCCCCTTCCTTCAGCTGCTCGAGATCCGCGCGCCGCGCGTCGTCGTCCGAGGTCGCGACCACACCATCCAGCGGAGTCATGGGATCAGTGTCGGGGCATGGTCAATTCGCCAGATGGATTACCCCATTCGGGTGAGCGATGCGGCTTATCGGGTGCCGACGGCAAGGATGCCGAGAGCGATCGGGGCCGAGGAGACGGTGCCGAGCACCCGGCCCGTCGCGGCTTCGATGCGGGTGATCGACCCCGCCGCCGCGACGTACAGACGCTGGCCGTCGTCGCTGATCGCGACCGAGTCGACTCGCCGGTCCGTGGCGTACCGCGCATGGACCGAGAGGTCCCCGGTGTACAGGACCAGCAGGCCGCGCTCCGCTGCGGCATAGATGCGCGAGCCGTCCGCGGACAGCGCGGCTCCGTGCAACGGCGTGGTCGTCAGGGTCGTCGCCGCGGGTGCGAGGTCGATGCTCGAGCGCACGACCACGAGCCGCGTCGTGTCCACTTCGCTGGCGACGCCGCCCGCACCGTTCACCGCGTAGAGGAGCCCGCGCTTCGCGTCGAGCAGCATCGACCAGGCCGGCCGCAGGGCGACGGGAACGTCGGGCATGTTCAGGATGCACTGCGCGTAGAGCTGCGTCGTGTTGAGCGCGTGGATGAACGGCCCGCGATCCGGATTCGTGTACAGGCTGAGGAACCAATCGCCCGAGACCGCGATCGACGTGTGATACAGACCGTTCATCGCCTCGGGCTCAGCCGTCTTGATCTGGCCGAGCACGCCGTCCTGCAGACCGTTGCCCTGAAAGCTCGCCACGCGCACGACGTAATGCGGCGACGGAGCGAGATGCTCGACGAGATACACGTTGCGCCCGTCGTCACTCACCGCGTCGAAGCTCACGTCACCGGCGCTCGTGATGACCCGGTCGAGGCGGCGTCCCGCAAGATCGACCACCGCGAAGCTCGATGGTGTCCCGAGCTGCGCCCCGGCGCTCGACGTGAGGACCATCCATGCGCCGCTCCGGGAGATTCCGCTCGGCGCCGGCCCATATGCGACCGGTGGCGACCACGCACCCGCGATATCGAACGCGCTCGTCTCCGCTCCGGTCGTTGGATCGAACGACCGGATCGTCGTGCGCGGTCCGGTCTGCACGGACCAGTACCGCGACCGGTCCGGCAACAGCGTGCCCTTCGGAAGCACGGCCACCACCGCGTCGGTCGTGGCATCGACGATCGTCATGCCGCTCGCGGTGGCCACGTAGAGGAGCTCGTGCGCGGGCTGGCTCTGGGCCTGGGACTCGCCTTTGAGCGAGCCGCAGCCGGCGAGCAGGACCACCGTGAGGAGGACCGCCAGGCGTCGCATGCCCCCTCTACAACGCGGCCGCCGGGCCGGTTCCCTAGCGCAGGCTTGCGGCGATCCGGAGCGCAGTCGCCTTGTCGACCTGCGCCTCCAGGCGCATGAGCAACGGGCCCTGCGTCCAGATGAGCGTGTTCCCCGCCAGCCGGAGGGTCTCCTGCTGGACCTGGTTCGCTCCGCCGGAGCTGTAGAAGAAGAAGTGCGGCGTGCCCTGGATCCAGAA
>JALZAB010000171.1 GCA_030948585.1 Chloroflexota bacterium | reverse complement strand
AGCGCACGCACCAGGGAAGGCCCGAGCACGCGATCGCGTGATGCTCGCCGTTGATGATGTCGCCGATGCGTCCGATGGCTTCGCCGAGGATGATGCCGATGACCGTGATGTCGAACATGAACCCGAGGGGCAACCGCAGCCGCCGCGCGGCGATCCAGCCGGCGATCGCGGAGCCGATGGGTGCCGCAGCGACGGCGACGCCCCCATTCCAGAACGCGAGCAGCTGGTCGAGGTGCGCCCCGTAGTACGGCCAGTTGTCCGCGATGTGGCCGACCCGTGCGGCCACAAGGCCCCCGAGAACGACGGCGATCGCGAAGGGATAGATGCGTTCGTCTTTCACGAGCGTGCGCGCGAGACGGAAGCTGAGCCAGCTGCCGACACCCATGCCCACGAGCGACCAGACGGAATGCCAGGCGATGCGCAGGGGCCCGATGGTGAGGATCGGATCAAAGGGCAGATCCATCCGGATCAGGCCGCGGCGGGCGCGGTGCGAGCCATCCGGAACAGCGTGATGAGGATCGGGATCGCGAGGGCGATGAGGACGATGGACACAAGCTGGGCCTGGTACAGGCCGAACAGGTCGACCTTGTCGACGCGGAGGAACGAGATGAGCAGCCGCCCGAGGGATTGGAACGCGAGCCAGATCCAGAACACCCGGCCCTCCGGCGGCCGCCCCGCGAACCGGCGAAGCAGGACGATCGCAAGGACGACCCCGGCAAGGTCCCAGAGCATCTCGTAGCCGACCGCCAGATGGACGGGGTCGGCGGAGTAGCGCGGATCGCCCGCGCCGAACGCCGGACCCTGGCCGAGCGAGTCCGGATGGTCGTACGTGACGCAGATCCCCGGCGGGCCGCATGGCACCGCGTGGTGCTCGCCGTTGATGATGTCCCCGATGCGCCCGATGGCCATGCCGATGCCGATCCCCGCGGCGGCGCCGTCGGCCGACGCGCCGATCGGGACGTCGCCGCGCCGGGCGGCCACGACGTAACCGGTGACCACACCAAAGACGACCGCGCCCATGATCGCGATACCACCGGCCCAGATCTGCGGGATCAGCCACGGGTTCGTGTCGTACCCGCAGAGCGACCAACAGTCGATGACGTGGAAGAGGCGGGCGCCGATGATCCCGCCGATGACCGCCGGCGTCGCCACGGCGTAGAGCGCATCCTCGGCGACCCGTCCGCGCAGCAGCCGGACCGGGAGCCATACGCCGAAGAAGATGCCGACCGCGGTGAAGATGCCGTGCCACGCCACCTGGAACGGTCCGAGGTGGACGTTCGGGTCGAACGGCAGGTTCAGCGCGCTAGCGCCCGTGACATTTCTTGTACTTCTTCCCGGATCCGCACCAGCACGGGTCATTCCGGCCGAGCTTCTCCGACGGTGCGGTCGCCGTCGCGGCGCCGCCGCTCGTCGTATTCGTCTGCAGCCGGACGCTCGGCCCGGACGTCCCGCTCGTGCTCGTGCGGTTCGCCGCATGCGCGGCGTCGGCCGCGGCCTTGTCCTTCTCCTCCTGCTCCGCCTGCTCGGCGGTCTTGACGGAGATCCGCAGGATCGTCTGGGCCACGTCGGACGCGATCTTCGTGGTCATCTCGTCGAAGAACGTGCGAGCCTCGTTCTTGTACGCGATCAGGGGATCCTGCTGGCCGTAGCCGCGCAGGTAGATCCCCTCGCGGAGCTCCTCCATCGCGGTCAGGTGCTCGACCCAGTGGGTGTCGATGGTCCGCAGGAGCAGCCAACGCTCGATGGCCCGCGACGTCTCCTCGCCGATCGCCTCCTCGCGCGCCTCGTACGTCTCGTCGACAAGGTCGCCGACCTTAGTGGAGAGATCCTCGCGGGTGTCGAAGCCGGCGAAGGTGTCCGGGGTGATGTCCTCGCTGCGGCCGAGCAGCGGACCGAGCGCGGCGGAGAGGGTCGCGAGGTCCCAGTCCTCCGGGTCGGACGACGAGACGTTGCTGTCGACGAGGTCCGCGGCCGCGTCGTGCAGGTAGTCGAGGACGGTCTCGCGGACATCGCCCTTGGCAAGGATCTTGTGCCGCTCGCCGTAGATGACGTTGCGCTGGTTGTTGAGGACATCGTCGAACTCGAGGGCGCGCTTGCGCATGTCGAAGTTGCGACCTTCGACCTTCACCTGCGCCTGGGTGATGGCCCCGGTGACCATGCCCGACTCGATCGGCGCCGAGTCATCGAACCCGAGCCGGTCCATGAGGCCGGCGATGCGCTCCGAGGCGAAGATGCGGATGAGCTCGTCCTCGAGCGATGCGTAGAACCGCGAGGATCCCTGGTCGCCCTGCCGTCCAGCGCGGCCGCGCAGCTGGTTGTCGATCCGGCGGGCCTCGTGCCGCTCCGTGCCGATGACATGCAGGCCGCCAAGCTCGCGGACGCCGTCGCCGAGCAGAATGTCCACGCCACGGCCGGCCATGTTCGTCGAGAGTGTCACCGCGCCCCGCTGCCCCGCGCCGGCGATGATGAGGGCTTCGCGCTCGTGGTTCTTCGCGTTCAGCACGTCATGCTTGATCCCGTTGCGCGAGAGCTCGTCGGAGAGGGTCTGCGACTTGTCGACCGACGTGGTGCCGATGAGCACCGGCTGGCCCTTCTTGTTGCGCTCGCCGACCTCGGCGATGACCGCGTCCCACTTGCCCTGCTCGGTCCGGTAGATGAGGTCCTTCAGGTCCTGCCGGACCATCGGCCGGTTCGTCGGGATCTGGGTGACCTCGAGCTTGTAGACCTTGAACAGCTCCTCGGCCTCGGTCGCGGCCGTACCGGTCATGCCCGCGAGCTTCTTGTACATCCGGAAGTAGTTCTGGATCGTGATGGTGGCGTGCGTCCGGGTCTCTTGCTGGATCTTCACGCCTTCCTTGGCCTCGACGGCCTGGTGGAGGCCATCGCTCCAGCGGCGGCCCGGCATCTGCCGGCCGGTGAACTCGTCGATGATGACGATCTCGTTGGCCGGCGTGACGATGTACTCCTTGTCCTTGTGGTACAGCGCCTTCGCCTTGAGCGCGTTATCGAGGTAGTGGACGGCGGACACGTCGCCCTCGTAGAGGTTCGGGCGGTTCAGCAGCTTCTCGGCCTTCTCGATCCCGGCCTCGGTGAGGGTTGCGGCGTGATGCTTCTCCTCGAGGATGTAGTCCTCGGCCTCGACGAGCCGCGCGGCGACGCGCGCGTACGAGTAGTAGAGCTGTGAGGCGTCCTCCGCCTGCGAACTGATGATGAGCGGGGTGCGGGCCTCATCGATGAGGATGGAGTCGGCCTCATCGACAATCGCGAAGTGCAGCTCGCGCTGCACGGTGTCTGCGAGATCCATGACCATGTTGTCGCGCAGGTAGTCGAAGCCGAACTCGCTGTTCTGGCCGTAGGTGATGTCGGCCAGGTACGCGTCGCGGCGCGTGACGGCGCGCCAGTGCTGGTGCCTCGGGTCCAGCTCGTCGAGCGTGATGCTCGGGTCATATACGGCGCTCTTGTCGTGGGCGATGTAGCTGACGCTCATGCCGAGCGCGTGGTAGATCGGCGCCATCCAGCCCGCGCCGGTCTTCGCGAGGTAGTCGTTCGTCGTGACGAGGTGCGCGCCCTTCCCCTCGAGCGCGTTCAGGTACAACGCGAGGGACGCCACGAGGGTTTTGCCCTCGCCCGTCTTCATCTCGGCAATGTGGCCGCGATGCAGGGCGATGCCACCGAGCAGCTGGACGTCGAAGTGGGTCTGCTTCAGCGTGCGGGTCCCCGCCTCCCGTACCGCGGCGAACGCGTTGGGCAGCAGGTCGTTGAGCGTCTTGCCGGCGGCGAGCTGCTCGCGGAGCACCGCCGTGCGGCCGCGTAGCTCCTCGTCGGAGAGCGCCGCGGACTCGGCCTTCAGGCCGTTCACCTGATCGACGACCTTACGGAGCCGGCGGACCTCTGCCTCGTTGCTGTCGACGAGGCTGAACAGCTTGGTGATGGCGCTCATTTCGCGGCCGCTAAGTGACCTGCAGCGGCAGCTGCATCCCCGGCGGGTTGAACAGCGCGCCGACCGACTCGCCCTCGTGGATGCGACGGATCGCCTCCGCGAATAGGGGCGCGACGGACAGCACGCGAAGCTGCGGGAGATTGCGGGCTGACGGCTTCAGGGGAACGGTGTCGGTGCAGATGAGCTCCTTGATGCCGGTCTTGCACAGCTTCTCGGCGGCATCGTCCGAGAATGTCGGGTGGGTGCAGGCGGCGTAGATCTCGGAGACGCCGCGCTGCTGCAGGATGTCGATGGTGTTGCTGACGGTCGTGCCCCGGTCGATCTCGTCGTCGATGATGATCGCCCGCTTGCGGTCGATGTCACCGATGACGCCAACGATCTCGCTCTTGCCGCTGTTGTCCCGGTGGGTCTTCTGCATGAAGACGAGCGGGATGTCGAGGAGCTCGGCGATGCGCCGCGCGGCGTTCGCGTAGCCAAGGTCCGGCACCACGAGCGCGGTGTCATCCGGCTTGGCCTGGACGATCTGCCGGAGGTACTCGACGAGGATGCTGCGGGCCGAGAGCTCGTCGCCGGGGATGCTGAAGAATCCCTGGATCTGCATCTGATGCAGGTCCATGGTGAGGAACCGGTCAGCGCCTGCGACGCTGATGAGATCCGCGAGCAGGCGCGCCGTGATCGGCACCCGCGGCTGGTCCTTCTTGTCGCTGCGGCCGTAGGCGAACTGCGGCATGACGGCGGTGATCCGGCCGGCCGAGGCGCGCTTGAACGCGTCGATCATGATGAGGAGCTCCATGATCGCGTCGCTCACCGAGGGCCCGACGAGCGACTGGACGATGAACACGTCGTGCTCCCGGGCGTTCTCGTTGATCTTGACGAAGATCTCGTCGTTCGCGAACTTGAAGACGTCCGCCTGCCCGCGCGGGATCTCGAGGTGGCGGCAGATGTCTTCGGCGAACCGTGGATGGGCGTTGCCCGTGTAGACGGATAGACCCCGGAACACGGCTCCCCTCCTGGCGAGTCTCGAGGAGACCTAAGTGTACCCGCTACCGTTCAGCCCAATGAGCATCGCGTTGGGGCGCCGGATCCGGTGGATCGTGGTGGCCGCGCTGGTGGTGGCGTGGTTCGTGGCCCTCGCCGTCGACATCGGCGGCAACGGCGTGCATCTGCTGCTGGCGGCGGCCGTCGCCATCCTCCTCTACGAGCTGGTGACGGTCGACACGCCTTCCTGAGTCCGCCGCCCGTCGAGGAACGGCGCACGCTCCACGCCGGCCTCGCGGATCATGGCTTCGGTCCGGTCCAGCGGCAGTAGCGCGAAGTGGGTATCGGATCCGACGGAAAACCGAACGCCCCGGGCGTAGGCCCGCTGGAGGAACGCCCGGTGCGGCACCCGGTACGCCTCGTTGATCTCGATCGCCACCCCGTGCTTGACGCACAGCGCGATGAGCCGCTCCTGCCACTCGGCCGGGTAGCCGGACTCCGGGTCGCCGATCGCCGCGAGCGGTGACATGGTGGGATGGCCGACGATGTCGATGCCGGTCTCGAGGATGCCTTCGCGGACGAGAGCGAGATGCTGCTCGAGCACCCGCCGCTGCAGAGCCGCGTCACCGAAGCGCGATGCCTCCGCGTACGGCGGCGCCGTGCGGCCCTTGAGGTGGGCCCCGGCCTGGTCGTAGCCGACGCGCTTGCCGTCGATGGTCAGCTGGTGCACCGAGCCGATCACGTAGTCGAGGGCGTCATGGGTCGAGCGCCCGAGCGGGGGCGCCACGCCGAGGTCGTACTCGATCCCGACGCGCAGCCCGAGCCGCGCGGCGTCATCGAGGTACCGGCGGATGTCGTCATCGCTCTGCATGCCGCCGGGCCAGGGATAGTGATCGCTCACCCCGTGCGGCCGGACGGCGACGCTCTTGGCCCGATCCTCGAGCGACACCGTGCCGTCCGAGCGCGTCGAGTGCACGTGATGGTCGAAACGCTTCACTCGGGGTGGCCGGCCCAGGCCGCATCGACCATGGTCCAGAGCACCCCCGAGACGAGGGTCTGGCCGCCGAGCAGCACCGGGAACCCGGCGTCGCGCGCGGCGGTCGTGAACTCGCGCACCCCCGGGTGCTCGATGATCTCGGGCTGGAACAGGTCCGACGAGAACCGATCCGGCGCGCTCGGACGCCAGCCGAGATGCGCGAACAGGACGCGCGAGTCGAACAGCATGCCGTCACCGAGCTCGCGCATCCGGGCGAAGAACTCTCGCGCGCCGACCTGCTCGTAGAGGAATCCGAGGGCCGTGCGGGCGGTGCCTTCCGCGTCCCTGCCGGCCGCCTGCATCCCCCGCTCTTCCGCGAGCATCCGCACGCGGGACGCGGTCTGCGACTCCAGGTACGACCACACCGGCGCCCCGACGCGACCGGCGACGAGGAGCTCGCGCTCCGCCGTCGTCACGAGGGTCATGAGCGCGTCCACGCGCGGACCGAGCTCCGCCTCGAACGCGCCGACGGACTGGAGCTCCGGCGGGCAGTGCGGGTGCCGCAGCAGGACCGTCGCGTCGGGCGGCGTGTCGACATCGAGGAGCGTCGCCGCGGAGCGCGGGAGCTGCCGCGACGGCAGTCCAGCCTGCTGATGCAGCAGCCGGGGCAGCGGATTGTCCGTCGCGGGTAGCGCGATCGCGCCGAGTGCACTCGTCGGCGTGAGCGCGACCAGGTCGGCCGAGTAGTAGTTATTGGACAGAACGAGCGCCGGGGAGCGCTCCAGATCGTCGCGGACCGCTCCGAGATCGCCGGCCGTGAGCAGTGCCCCCGCGCCGGCGCCGATCGCGCACACGCGCTCGATGCCGCGCTCATCCACGATGCGCTTGAGCTCGGTCCCGAAGTGGAACGGCTCGGTCCGCGGCCGTATCGGCTCGGCGCCGGCGGCGGCGAAGGCCCGCGCTCCGGCTGGATCCGCGGTGACGGCGATGAGCGGCCCGAATCCGGCGGTCGCCGCCCGGCGCAGCGTCCCGCTGCCGATCGCGATCCGGATCCGATCCATCTGCGCTTCGACCGGGCTTTCGCCCCCCGGTCCGAAGAACAGCAGGAGCGCGGTGGTCACGCCGTGGACGATAGGCGCCGGGGCCAGACACCCTCGAGTCGCAGGAGCAGACCGACGATGAGCAGCGACAGCGCGAGGCCCATCGCCGCGCGCACGCCGCCATTAGACAGCGCGCGAAGCACCGCCAGCCACTGTGGATCGCCCCAGTCGAAGAGCTTGTCCGGATGGAAGTTCACGTTCACTGGCGTCGTGTCCCATTTCTGGTCGTAGACCAGCGCGGCCGCGTTGAACAGGACGAGCGACCAAGCCGCCGCGATCCAGAAGACGGTCCGCCACCGCGCGCGGTCCAACATGCCGCGACCGACGCCCCACGCGAGCGCGGCGAACAGGATCGGTGCGAGGTCATCGAGGAACCGGGCACCGAACACCCGCCCGCCCCACCACTCGGTGTACGTGGCGTACAGGAACAGCGTGGCCAGCGACGCGACGCCGAAGCCCCGCAGGCGTGCCGCGATCTCTCCCGGTGCTCGCCACGCCCGAGCAAGGGCAACAACGGCGAACAGCAGATACGGCGCATACACGAACAGACCTCGGCTTGGCGACAGAAGCAGGCCGTAAAGACCGGTGAAGATGGGCGTGTCGAAGGGCTTGCTGCCATAGCCCTGCTCGAACGCGTTGCCGAAGGCCACCGCGTTGTACGCGAGAAGCGGGATGATCCCGATGCCGAAGCCCGCGACCGCGCGCAGGAACGTCCGGCGCGAGATGAGCCCCGCGAGCAGGACCGCCGTCGTCTGGCGAGAGACGGTGCCGAACCCGATGGCGAGCCCGGCGAGGAAAGCGCGCCGCGCGCTGGGGCGACGCTCTTCGAGCACGAGCCACAGCGCGATGGCGATCCCGAGATGCACGCCGGCGTGCTGCCAGAGGGCCTGCGACGCGACGGTGCGCACGCTCGTGGCGAGCAAGTACAGGAGGACCAGGGCGACCGACCACCGCGCCGACACGAACCGGCGGAACACCGCCCAGAGCAGCAGCGCGACGACCGCTTCGATGATCGACGCGACCAAATGCCCGAGCAGGAGGAGCGAGGTGGCATCGGATGCCTCCACGCCCGCGAGCACCGCGGGCACGAGCACCGGCAGGGCGAGTATGGCGACGCCCGGCGGGAAGATCGAGCACACGTGCTGGTCCGGCAGCGGCGGCGGTGGGCCGCCCACGCTGCGCGGCGTCGTCGTGAATACCTGGAGGCCCGGGATCGCGGGCCCGCAGCCACGGAAGAAGTAGGCGTTGCGGTCGATGCGATCGGGCCGCTCATCCGTCGGCGACGTCGTGGCGAATTCGTCGTAGTCGACGTTGCCGCTGCGCACGATCGTCCACGCGAACAGCGTGTTCGGCAGCACGTCGGGCGACCAGATGAGATTGAGGTTCGCGAAGCACAGCAGCACCAGCAGGGCGCCGCGGACGACCCAGAGGGTCACTTTTCGAACGCCACGACGTAGGCGCGTACGTCGCGCGCGCCACATGCGCGCGTGCGGACGATCGGATCGGATCTGTCCCGGCAGTCAGCGCAGTACCAGGCCCGGGCAGCCGCACAGCCGGCGCATCGCGGCGGAAGGAGCACATCGCGGAGCCCGGCGAGCCGGCTATCAGGCATCTTCGAACACGAGGTCGTCGCCCGCTCGCGTCCCGGTCTCCGCGATGGTGCCGGCGCGCAGCTCGACGACCTCCGCCGCGCCCCGCGCGGCGATCACCGGCACCCAGGGTCGGAGGTCCGCGGCGGCGCGCACCACGCGGCCCGTGCGATCGAGGAACACCGCGTCGATGGCGAAGCGCATGAAGAGCATCGTGATGCTGCTCGTCTTCGTGATCCGCAGCGCTTCGCCGTCGGCGAGCCGCGAACGGAGAAGCAGCCCGATGCCGCGGCTGAGAAACGTGTTGGCGGTGCGGCAATCGGTGGCGAGGACCCGGTCGCGCGTGCGATTGCGGAGTCGCGCGGAGCTAGAAGCTACCGCAGCTGCTCAGCGCCGCCAGGGCTGCCGGGGCAAGGATGACGATGAACAGCGAGGGGAAGATGCAGCCGATGGTCGGGAGCATGATGAGGATCGGGGCCTTCGCGGCCTTCTCCTCCGCACGCTGGCGGCGCTCCATCCGCATCTGCTCGGACTGGATGCGAAGCACCTTGGACATCGGCACACCGAGCTGATCGGCCTGGATGATCGCGGAGATGAAGCTCTTGAGCTCCCGCTGATCGACGCGGTCGGTGATGCCGCGCAGGGCCTCCTGCCGTGACTTCCCGATGCGCTGTTCCGCCGCCGCGCGCTTGAACTCCTCGGACAGCGGCCCCTTCAGCTTCTCGGTGACCTTCACCAGGGCCGCGTCGAATCCAAGACCGGCCTCCACGGAGATCGTCAGGAGGTCGAGTGCGTCCGGAAGCGTCTCGAGGATGCTCTTGCCGCGGCCGCCGGCCTTTCTGCCAAGGTAGAAGTCCGGTGCCATGAATCCGACGATGAGCCCGCCGACGGCACCGGCGAGCGTCTGGGTGCCGTCGCTGGTCATGAGATTCACCAGTGCGGACAACGCGACGGCTCCGACGATGGCGGCGAAGGCCTTCACACCGAGGAAGAACTCGGCGCTCGTGCTCTCCATACCGGCGCGCTTCAGCTTCAGCGGGATCGACTTCATCGTGTTCGCCGGGTAGAAGCGCGCCATGATGCCGGCGAGGGCCCCGATGATCGGCTTGAGCGTGCGGTCGGCCAACGGCCGCTGGAGCTCGAGCTCCTCGAGGCTGCGTGGCCGGACAGCGATCTGCTGCAGGCGGGCCTGGACCGGATCGAGGCTCGAGCCCATCTGGGTGCCGAGGATCGCGATGATGATCCCGACGGTCACGAGGAGCGGAAGGAAGATCTGCACCGCCTAGACCTTGATGTCCGTGATCTTGCGGATGGCCAGGAAGCCGATCGTCATCATCACGGCACCGACGCCGATGAGGATGCGGCCGATGGTCTCCGTGAACAGAGGGCGCATGAACTCCGGGTTGATGGCGTTGAGGGCGGCGCCGAGGCCGATCGGGAGGAACGCCACGAGGTAGCCGGACACCCGGCCCTGCGCGGTCAAGGTGTTGATCTCCCCCTTGATGCGCACCCGCTCGCGAATGGTGAACGCGATGGTGTCGAGGATCTCGGCGAGGTTCCCACCGACCTGCTGCTGGATGCCGATCGCGGTCACCATGAGGTCGAGGTCGTCGCTCTTGATGCGGCGGACGAGGTTATTGAGCGCCTCTTCCATCCCGAGCCCGAGGTTCACCTCACGCACGACCCGGCCCATCTCGTCGCTCATGGGCGGTGCGCCTTCGCGCGAGATGAGCTCGATCGACTGGAGGAAGCTCGAGCCCGCGCGCAGCGAGTTGGACAGCAGGGTGATCGTATCGGGGAGCTGCTTGTTGAACGAGTTGAGCCGCCCGCTGATCCGCCGCCCGACCCAGAAGCGCGGCAGCATGTAGCCGAGCAGGAAGCCGATGACGCCGGAGAGGGGGTCCCGGAAGACGAACAGGAGCACGCCGAGCGCAAGTGAGGCGCCGATCCGGATGTAGTAGTACTCGGAGACGCGAAGCTTCAGGTCCGCGCGCGCGAGATCCCGCTGGACCTTGGCCGTGAACCGCTTGTCCTCGACGTCGGCGGACAGCGTCGCGAACGGGTCGATGTCTTTGCGCTCTTTGCGGCGCTTGTTCTTCTTCCGGGTCTTCTCGGCCGCGTCGGCGGCGATCTGGCCGGAGCCCGGCCCCGCGTAACGGGCCATGCGGGCTTCCACGCTGCCAGTCCCACCGCCGCCCAGCATGCTCGAGAGGCCGGCGAAGAGCATGAGCACCCCGATGACGACGGCCGCGGGCAGGAGGTACTGCAACTAGCGCCCTCCCGCGGACATGTCCCCGAAGACACCCTGCGGCAGGCGGATGCCCGCAGCCTCGAACTTCTCGGAGAACTTGGGCCGGATGCCCGTGGGCCGCAGGCGGCCGACGACCTTGCCGTCGACGTACGCGGTCTGCTCGAAGACGAACACGTCCTGGAGGACGATCGCGTCGCCTTCCATTCCCTGGACCTCGGTGATATTCGTGATCTTGCGCGAGCCGTCCTTCAGTCGCGAGATCTGGACGATGACGTCAAGCGCTGATGCGATCTGCTCCTTGATGGCCCGCGCCGGCAGATCGACACCGGCCATGAGGCACATCGTCTCGATACGGGCGAGCATGTCACGCGGCGAGTTCGCGTGGCCCGTGGAGAGCGACCCGTCGTGACCGGTGTTCATCGCCTGCAGCATTGAGAGGGCCTCGCCGCCACGGATCTCGCCGACGACGATCCGTTCCGGACGCATACGGAGTGAGTTCTTGACCAGATCCATGATCGTGATCGCGCCCTTGCCTTCGATGTTCGCGGCGCGCGACTCGAGTCGGACCACATGGTCCTGGACGAGCCGGAGCTCGGCGGCATCCTCGATCGTGATGATCCGCTCGTCCTCCGGGATGAAACCCGACATGATGTTCAGCAGCGTCGTCTTCCCGGAGCCGGTGCCACCCGAGATGAACGCGTTCAGACGCGCTTCGACGCACGCACGCAGGAACTCCATCATCTCGGCGGTCGCGGTGCCGAACTTCACGTAGTCGGCGACCTGGATGCGGTACTTCGGGAACTTCCGGATCGTGACGATCGGGCCGTTCAACGCGAGCGGCGGGATGATGATGTTCACTCGTGAGCCGTCCGGCAGACGCGCGTCCTCGTACGGCTTGGACTCGTCGACGCGCCGGCCGATCGGAGCGATGATCCGCTCGATGACGCGCATGACGTGCTCGTCGGACTGGAACGTGACGTCGGAGAGCTGCAGCTTGCCCTTGCGCTCGACGTAGACGCGGAACGGGCCGTTCACCATGACCTCGGTGATGGTGTCGTCGTTGAGGAGCGGCTGGATCGGTCCGAACCCGAGGATCTCGTCGACGATCTGCTCCAGCATCCGCTGGCGCTCGACGCGGGTGATGACCGTCCCGTCCTCGTCGATGAACTTGTTGAACATGTTGTCGATCTCGGCCCGCACGGCCTTCACGTCGGAGAGGTTCAGGCGGGGGTCGAGGTTATTGATGATCCGGGTTTGGAGGGTCGAGCGCAGATCGCGGTTGAGGTCCCGCGTCGGGCTGACGGTCTGGGTGAGCGGCCCCGCGGGAGGCGTGGAGCCGATCGGGCCGTCGTCCGGTCCTTTGGCGCCGCCGGGTGCGGCCGAGCCGTCGGGGGTGCCAGCCGGCCGCTGGCCTTCGATCCGCCTCAGTAGTGACATATCAGGTCAAACCCCTCATGAAGAGACCCGTCAAGCGGGTGCTCCCTCGCGCGGACTCTATGACCCTAACGGCGGGTCCGGCTCATCCGGAAGGGGCACTTTTGGGCTATTGGACCGGCTTAGACCGAGTTGACCCGCCCGGACCGGGCTAGCGGGCTCCGAACAGGCGCAGACCCGGCCTGGCTGCAGCCTTTTGCGGTGTCGCCGCGGTCGCAGCGGGGTTGTCGGTGGCCCCGGTGAGCTTGTCGGCGAGGGTGAAGATGTCCTTGGCCACCTGGCTGTCCTTGTGGCTGATGACGAACGGGACGCCCCGGTTCACGGCCAGGACCAGGGCCCGGCCGTCCGAGACGATGGTGTGCGGGATCTTCCGGGCCAGACTCGCCTCGACGTCGGAGGCCTTGATGCCGCCGGAGCTGTCGTTGCGGTTGGCGACGAGCTGGACCTTGCTGTCGTCGTAGCCGAGCTTCTCGGCGATCTCCATGAACACCCGGACATTCTTGAGACTCGTGATCTCGAGGGTCATGAGGGTGAGAATCACGTCCGCGACGTCCAGCATCGTGAGGACCTGCTCCTGGAACGACGGCCAGGTGTCCACGACGACGTAGGCGTACGACTCGCGAAGCGTCTCGAGGACCTTCTTGATGTTCGCGCCGGTGATGAGCTCCGCGGCCTCGGGCGTCGGCGGAGCGAGCAGCACCTTGATGCCGGTGGAGTGCGACACGAGCACGCTCTCGAGGACCTCGGCGTCCACCTGATCGAACGCGCCGACCAGGTCCGCGATCGTCTTCGCCTTGGGACTCATGTTGAGGATCACGGCGATGTCGCCGAACGGCAGGCTGCCATCGACCAGGACCACGGGCTGACCGGTCGACTGGTGCAACGCGACCGCGAGGTTCGTCGAGATGGTCGTCCGGCCGACGCCGCCCTTGGGGGAGAAGAACGTGATGATCTTGCCGCGCTGCGGCTGCAGCACCGCCGTGAGCGCCTGCCCACCCGCGCCACCGCCGCCGCCGCCGGCGCCAGCGACCAAGGTCGGGGCGGGCTGGGCCTGCTGGTAGCGGGAGCGCTTGACCTTCTCGATCTCGTGGACGTGCCGGATCGCGTTGACCAGCTCGTCCGCGGAGAACGGCTTGACCAGGAACTCGCGCGCCCCGGCGAGCATCGAGCGGCGCAAATAGTCCTGCTCGCCCTGGACGCTCATCATGATGATCGGGGACTCGGGGACGGTGTTGGCGATGATCTCGGTCGCCGTGATGCCGTCCATATCCGGCATGTTGATGTCCATGAGGATGACGTCCGGCCGGTCGCGCTTCGCGAACTCGACCGCTTCCTGGCCTCCGCCGGCGGACGACACGATCGTCATGTCCGACTCGAAGCCGATCAGCTTGGCGAGATTTTCCCGCGTTTCGATGATGTCGTCGACGACGAGGATGCGGATCTTCTCAGCCATTGGTGCGCCTCATGATATGCGGCTCACTTCGACGACCAGCGCGGCGAGCGCGCCCGATCCAAGGGCCACGCCGTAGGGGATCCACGTCTTCAACACCTGGCGGAAGCCGGAGTCCGCGCCCGCGCGACGGGCTTCGATGCGGCGCGCGACGATGAAGATGATGGCGATGATCCCGCCGATGAGCGCACCGTACACCGCGGCGACGAACAGGAAGTTCGTGCCCTTCAGCGCGCCGACGGCCATCAGGAACTTCCCGTCGCCGGCCTTCATCCCGCCCATGGCCACGATCGGGTAGCTCACCAGGAACGCCACCACGAGACCCGCGACGTGATCAAGGAGGCCGCCCTGTAACACCTGCCCGGGCAGCCCCTGGGCGGCAGCGAGGGCCAGTCCGACGAGCATCGTCGGATACGTGAGGACATTCGGAATTCGCCGCCAGCGCCAGTCGGTGACGATGATCGCCACCACGAACGCGACGAGCAGGACGTTCTGGACCAACCCCAAGGCGTCGATGCTGGTCGCTCCCCCTACGTGTTTGCTGATGAAGAGGCGGCGGTCGCCACTGGCGAACGCCGCCCCTCCGTCGTTTCCGTGGTATTCGCGCGGTCGGCTAGGTGAGGTTGTTGCCGATGTTGCTGAAAATGTTCTGAATCTGGCCGCGGAGGAAGATCATCGCGACGATCACGGCGATGGCGATAACGGCGATGATGAGGGCATACTCGACTAGACCCTGACCGTCGTCGTCGCGGATAAAGCGCTCCATTTGGACCCCCCTTTCTTCAGGCAATCTGTGCTCATGGCCCCGAGAGGGCAACTAGGAAAGCGGTACTAACCCCTTCGGGTGTGTCGAAAGTACACTCCGCCTCAGGAAGGGGGTAGATATATGGCAGTAGCAACATCCAGCTACGCGACCACCGACAAGATCGGTTTTGGGACCCGCGCGCTCGCCACCATCATCGATTTCGTCGCTCTGGGCATCGTCAGCGCGATCCTGAACGCCATCGTGTTCGGCGGCGACAGTGCCCGCGGAAGCGGTCTCAGCACGCTGATCGGTCTCGCGTATTTCCTGTACTTCTGGTCCTCCTACGGCCACGGCCAGACGCTCGGGAACCGGGCGCTGAACATCCGGGTCGTCAAGACCAGCGGCGCTGAGCTCACGATCGTCGACGCACTCATCCGCTACGTCGGACTCCTCATCAGCTTCGCCGTCATCTTCATCGGGGTCATCTGGGTCGCGTTCGACCCGAACAAGCAGGGTTGGCACGACAAGATCGCAAGCACCTACGTCGTAAAGGCGTAACCGGGGCGGGCGGGCACACCAGGTGCTCGCCCGCCGGACCGTGAGCGAGCTGCGCATCGGCACCTCGGGCTACGTGTATCCGCACTGGAAGGGTCGCTTCTATCCGCGCGAGCTCCCCCAGCGCGAGTGGCTCCGCTATTACGCGCAGCACTTCGACACGGTCGAGCTCAACAATCCCTTCTACCGCCAACCCGAGCGATCGACATTCGAGAGGTGGCGCGCGACGGTGCCCGACGGCTTCCGCTTCGCGGTGAAGCTCAATCGCTTCATCACCCACATCAAGCGACTCAACATCGGACCCGACAGCGTGGAGCGCTCCTATGGGACCCTCGCCGGCCTCGGGCCGAAGGCCGCCGTCGTCCTCATCCAGCTGCCGCCGAAGATGAAGTTCGCGCCGCAGCGGCTCGATGCGTATCTGAAGCTCGTCTCGCGCCGCCGGCGCCGCCACGCCCTCGAGCCACGCGATGCGTCCTGGCTGACGGCGGACGCGCTCGCGTTCCTTCGCGCGCGGAACGTCGCGCTGTGTCTCATCGACACGCCGAAGTGGCCGAGCACCGACGCGGTCACCGCGGACTTCGTGTACGTGCGGTTCCACGGCCCCGAGCGCCTGTATGCCTCGAACTACACCGAGGAGCAGCTCCGCGGCTGGGCCGAGCGCATCAAGGCGTGGCGGGCCACGGGGCTCGATGTGTACGGCTACTTCAACAACGACGTCCCCGACTACGCGCCGCGGAACGCGCTCCGCCTGCGCGAGCTCGCCAGTTAGTTCGTGAGCTCTAACCGCCCATACGGCGCGATGACACCACGCCGCGGATCAGGGGGGGCTGGGAGTGCGGCGGTCCCCGGTACCGGCTAGGTCCGGGTCTTCGCGACCTCCGCCGCCTGGGCCTGCGCCGCGATCTCCTCGGCGTCGTCGAGCGTCGCGAGCCGCACCGCACCGTGACGCCGGGCGAGACCCCAGGCGATCAGCTGGTCCGCGAGCCACGGGTTCTTCGGGAGTGCCGAGCCATGCAGATAGCAGCCGATGAGCTTCCCCTGGACCGCACCCTCCGTCTTGTCCGTGTCGTTGTTCCCGTGACCCGCGATGACCCGGCCGAGCGGCCTCGCCCCCGGACCGAGGTACGTGTAGCCCGAGTGGTTCTCGAAGCCGATGAGCATCTTGCCGTCATCGGTCTCGGCGAGCAGGTTCCCGACGAAGCGGATCTTGCCGGCGCGGGTCGTCACGTCCATCACCCCGAGGCCGGGGATCGGCGGGCCGACCTCGGGCACGTACTCGCGGCCGAGGAGCTGGTACCCGCCACAGACCGAAAAGACCGCGGCGCCGCCGGCGATCGCCTCTTTCAGCTGCGCGCCGTGCGCCGCCTGCAGATCCGCGCCGACGATGTCCTGTCCCTGATCCTGACCGCCACCGAAGAAGTACAGGTCAGCCCACTCCGCGTCCCACGGCGCGCC
This sequence comes from Chloroflexota bacterium, assembly GCA_030948585.1. GTDB lineage: Bacteria > Chloroflexota > Limnocylindria > P2-11E > P2-11E > UBA4735. The sequence continues at coordinate 4,049 of JALZAB010000171.1, read as the reverse complement.
CGTCGTGAACGCCCGCGTCTCGACGCCGAAGCCGCGCCACGTCGCGCGCTGGGTGAGGGCGAGGACGTTGCCGCGGTCGCCGTAGATCGACATGAGGTCCGGATACAGGTGCCCGATGCGCAGGTCCATCAGCTCAATCTTCCCAGAACTGCCCGACGTACCCGAGCCGCGAGAGCGCGGCGCGCAGCGCGAGCATCGCCGTGTACGTCGCGATGACCACGAGCTCGTCGCCCGCGGGCGTGCCGGCGATCGCCGCGCGGATCGCCGCGACCCAGCCATCGACGACAGTGACCCGCTCGCGCGGGACGCCGGCGTACTTCAGGCGGAGCGCCAGGTCGCGCCCGCGCAGGCCGGTGACGGTCGCATGCGCAACCCGCGGTGCGAGCGCCTCGAAGTCGGCGTCCCAGATCCACGACACGTCGCGCGAGTCGGCGTCCCGGTCGTTGAGCGCCGCCAGAATCCGCGGGTGCCGGTCCGTCTCGAGCAGCGCGCCGATCGCGGCGTTGAAGCCCGCGGGGTTCTTCACCAGCACGAGTCGCAGCCGCCGGCCTTCCGCCTCGATGGTCTCGAGCCGGCCGAAGGCGGCCTTGAACGAGGCGAGGGCTCTGGTCGCGGTGCCGAGCGAGATGTCGAGCGCACGGGCGGCCGCGATCGCAGCGAGCGCGTTGTACGCGTTGTACAGACCGGGCAGCGGCACCACGACCTCGTCCACGGCCGAGGCGACCGCGCCGCCGAGCCGGACCCGGCTCGCGTTCTCCTCGAGGCGCACTTCGGCGGCACTCACGTCACGCGGCGCACGCTCGAGCCCGCAGTACGCGCAGTACCAATCGCCGACGTGCGCCAGGATCACGCGGCGGTACGCGAGCGGCTGCTTGCACCGCGGGCATCGCGTCGCGTCGCTGATCGCCTGCGGCACCGTACCGCCTACGGTCGGGTCATCGACGCCGAACATGAGCACCGGCCCGCGGTGCCGCTCGGCCAGGTACGCGACGATCGGGTCGTCGGCGTTGAGCACGAGCGTGGTGGATTCGCGCAGACCGGCGATCGCGTTCCCGATCCGTTGCGCCAGCGCGTCGATCTCGAAATACCGGTCGAGCTGGTCGCGGAACAGGTTCGTGATCACGAGGACCCGCGGAGCCAGGCGGGCCAGGACGCGCGGGACCGAGGCTTCGTCGACCTCGAAGATCCCCACATTGCCACGGACCTCCCCACCCCACGTGGCATCGGCCAGGAGCGCGGCCGCAATGCCCCGATCGAGGTTCGATCCAGACCGGTTGTGCACGGGCTGCCAGCCGGCGATGCGCACGATGTCCGACAGCATCCGCGTCGTCGTCGTCTTCCCGTTCGTTCCGGAAACGCAGACGGCACCCTGGCTCAGGGTCGCGCTCAGCTCGGCGATGGCGTTGGGCGCCACGCGAAGGGCGATGACCCCCGGGAGCGCGGTCGCGCCGCGACCGAGCCGCTGGAGTGCGACGCGCGCGATCTTTCCGGATGCGACGGCTGCGATGGTGCGCGGTGAGCCTGCGGTCACGCGCTGAACGTTAGGCGCCGACGGGCTGGACCTCGCGAAGCAGGAGCTCGAGCTCGTCGACCGCGCGCCCGAGCCGGAGGGCCAGGGCCTTCGCGATGTCGCCGTTCGCGCTCGCGTTCTGGAGCGTGCCCTCTGCCTCGAGCCGGGCGAGGAGCGCGACGGCGCGGCGGAGCCTCGCGATCGTGAGCGAGGCCGGCAGCGTCCGCCGGAGCTGGGAGACCCGCTCCTCCAACCGCTCGAACCGCCGGCGGAGCTCGTCCTCGAGATCCTCGTTCGCGAGGTTTTCGAGCCGCTTCACCTCGGTCTGAAGCGTCGCGAGGTCGCGGGCCACGACCTGGGCCGCCTTCTCGAGGGAGTACCCCTTCTCGAGGGCCTGCCGGATCCGAATGACCTTCTCCATCGCGAAGACGTCGTAGTCGTGGTCGTCGTTCGTCGACGGCTTCACGAGGCCCTTCTTCGTCCAGTAAATGAGCTGCCGCGGGGTGACGTTGCACACCCGGGCGGCCTCCGCGGCCGATAGGCGCAGGCGCTGGATGACTTCGCCATCGTTCGCGATCAGCACCTGGGCCAGGATGTCCTGCGCGTCGGTGTCCGCCACGTCGCTCCCCTTCCGCTCGCCTGCTTCCTTGTGGGGTCGCAGGAGGCGACGAGTGTGGCTGGGCGACCCGAGCGTGTCAATAAGAAGGACAGGTGGCTGATACCGGACCACGACCGACTGAGCGTGACTAGCGGGCGGGCTTCTTCTTCCGCTCGGGCTTTGGAGCCGCGATCGCCTGGCGATAGGCCACCTTCACGCTCACGTGGTAGCTGGTCAGGCCCCGCGGCGACAGGTCGGCCCACTGCCGGGTGATCTCGACGGCGATCGGCTCGTCCACGTCGGCCCGGGCGCTCTTCACCGCTGCCTTCAGGGCGGCATCCCAACCGCCCTTGGCGACGCCGGTCGTCTCGTGGATGCGGACGACGACGGGCTTCGCGGAGGCGACGGTCTTAGCGGCCCTTGGGCGGGTAGCCCTCAAGGCCGTACTCCTTGATCTTGGCGTAGAGGAGGCGGCGGTAGATACCGAGCATCTCGGCGGCCTTCGAACGATTCCCGTTCGCGTCGCGGAGGGCTTTCATGATGAGGTCCTTCTCGAACTGGGCGACCGACTTCTTGAAGAATGAGCTGTCGCCCTTGGCCTCGGTGTCGCCCTCGCCCTCCTCGCCCTCGGCGGCGTCGTGGTCGCCGAACGGGAGCTCGCGGCTCGTGATGATCTGACCCCTGGAGAGCACGACCGCGCGCTCGATGACGTTCTCGAGTTCGCGCACGTTGCCCGGCCAGTTGTATTCCATGAGCCGGCGGATGGCCTCCTCGCTGATCGCCGCGGGCTGCGCCGTGGCGCTGTACCGGTGCTTCGCGAGGAAGTGCTCCACGAGCGAGGGGATGTCCTCCTTGCGGTCGCGGAGCGGAGGCATGTGGATGTTGATGACGTTGAGCCGGTAATAGAGGTCGTCGCGGAACTTCGACTGCTCGACCTGCTTCTGGAGATCCTTGTTCGTCGCGACGATGATCCGGATGTCCACCTTGATCGGCAGGTTCGAGCCGATGCGCTCGATCTTCCGCTCCTGCAGGACTCGGAGGAGCTTCGTCTGCGTCGGAACGGTCATCTCGCCGATCTCGTCGAGGAAGATCGTTCCCTTGTCGGCCATCTCGAATCGGCCGCGGCGCTGGGTCATGGCGCCGGTGAACGACCCCTTCTCATGACCGAAGAGCTCGGCCTCGAGGAGGGTCTCGGGCAGGGCCGCGCAGGACACCTTGACCATCGGCCCGGACCGCCGGTTCGAGTTGAAGTGGAGCGCCTCGGCGACGAGCTCCTTCCCGGTACCGCTCTCGCCCGTGATCAGCACGGTCGCGTCGGCCTTCGCGACCTTGCCGATGGTCTTGTAGACCTCCTGCATCGCGGGCGAGTTGCCGACGATGCGCTCGGTCTGGACGAGCGAGCTGATCTCGTCGCGGAGGACCTCGACCTCCTGCGTGAGGTCCTGGTAGTCGAGGACCCGCTTGACGCTGTGCGAGATCTTGTCCAGCTCGAAGGGCTTGGTGATGTAGTCGAACGCGCCGAGCTCCATGGCACGAATTGCGGCGTTGGAGCTGCCGAAGGCGGTCATGATCAGGACGGCGGTCTTGGGATTCGTCGACTTGAGCCGGGCCAGCGCCTCGATGCCGTCCAGCTCGGGCATCCGGACGTCCATGATCACCAGGTCGGGGCTCGATTCCTTGACCTTGTCGACGACTTCGATGCCGGTGGACGCTTCGACCACGGCGAAGCCTTCATCGGCGAGCAGCTGCTTCAGCAGCGAGCGAATGGACGCGTCGTCGTCGGCAACGAGAATGGTCTTTTGAGCCAAGGTCTGTACGGTTCCTTCCCAAGAGCAACGGGGAAGCCTGCTGGCATGCCCGAAGCGCTCCCCGGCGTTGCGATAGTTGTCCCGCACAGCGTACAGGTTGTCAAGTTCAGAGACAGGACGCGCAAACGGTCAG
>JALZAB010000152.1 GCA_030948585.1 Chloroflexota bacterium | reverse complement strand
GGCCTTCCGTATCACCTGGTCGCCGACCTCGTGCGCTCGGCGATCGGGGTCGCGGCCACCGCAGATGAGCCGGAGGTTCGGGCCGCGCTCGAACGGCGCACCCGCGAGCTCTTCGGGGACGCGTGGACTGACCCATACGTGTACCTCGGCCACCTTCTTTCGATCCAGCTCAGCCCGGACGAACGCGCACGTATGGCGTCGCTCGAGATCGAGACCCTCAAGCGGTACACGTCCTCGGTCATCGGGCTGGTCCGCGCGCTCACGAAGCGCGGCCCGCTCGTGCTCGCGCTCGAGGACCTGCACTGGGCCGACGGCGCGTCGGTCGAGCTGCTCATGGGCCTGATGCCGCTCGCGAACGAGCTCCCGCTCTTCATCGTCGCCACGTCTCGGCTCGACCGGGCGAGCGAAGGGTGGCGCTTCGTGTCGGGCGTTCGTGATCTGTTCGGCGACGCGCTCATCGAGATCCGGCTCGAGCCGCTGTCGGGCGCCGACACGCGGACCCTCGTCGGCAACCTGCTCCGAGTCGAGTCATTGCCCGAGCAGACGCGCGATCACATTCTCACGAAGGCCGAGGGAAACCCGTTCTTCCTCGAGGAAGTGATCCGCATGCTCATCGACCGCGGCGCGATCGAGCGCCGTGGGGATCGCTGGGTCGCGACGGCCAAGGCCTCCGACGTGGAGATCCCAGACACGCTCCAGGGACTGCTCCTCGCGCGCATCGACCGGCTGCCTGCGGAGAGCAAACGGACGCTCCGCGTCGCAGCGGTGATCGGGCGGCAGTTCGGCGTGACGATGCTCGAACGGCTCCTTGAGGCGCGCACCCAATGACCGCCAGGACGGAGCTCAGCACGCTTGAGGCGAGCGGCCTCGTGCAAATCGCGGCGATGGAGCCGGAGCTCGAGTACCTCTTCCGGCACGCGCTCGTCCAGGACGCCGCGTACAGCTCGCTGCTCAAACAGGATCGGCGCACGCTGCATCGCCTGGCCGCGGAAACGCTGCTGATCCTCTACCCCGAGCGCGTGCGGGAGCTTGCCGGCGTCATCGCCATGCACTACGAGCTCGCAGGCGACACCACGCCCGCGGCGGAATACCTGGTCATCGCAGGCGAACAGGCCATGGAGCGGTTCGCGAACCGGGAAGCGGTCGCATTCTTCGATCGCGCCGAAGCGAGCTTCGCGCCGGATGATCCGCGCATCGATCTGCGGCTACGCGCGGCGCTCGGCGGGGGGCGGTTGGCATGGTCGTTCCGCGGCCAGGAGGAGGCGATCGGCCGGCTCGAGCGCGCGCTCGTGTTCGGCGAGCCGGACGGCGATCCAAAGCTCCTCGGCGACCTCTACTTCTGGATCGCCTTCCTCCGACGCATGCGTGGTGACACCATCGCCTCGAGCGATGCGCTGCGCCACGCGGTCGATCGCGCGGCCGAGATCGGCGCAACGCGAGACGATCCCGCGGCCCAAGCGATGCCGCAAGCGTTCATGGCCGTCGGCATGATGTTCTCGGGGGAGCTCCGAGAGGGAACCCGGATGCTCGACGAGGCCCTGCAGGTCATCGGGCCCAAGGCAGACCCGGTATCCGCGGCGATCCTGAGCGGCCTGCTCACGATGGGGTACGCGCGTCATGGTGACTTCGCAGCCGCCGAACGCTCCATCGCGGTCGCGCGCCGGCTTGCGGCGAACGGTGACCCGATCGCCGCGCTCGATGTCGATATCGCCACCAGCGGCCTGCTGCTGGAGCGTGGCGACCTTCAGGCTGGCGAGGCATTGGCCACGAGCTGTGCCGCACGGTCTGAGGACCTTGGCGCGCTGGCCTGCGCGGTCCCGGCGAACGTCATGAGCGGCGCCGCCCATCTCATGCGCGATGACGCGGCCGGCGCGGTGGCGCCCCTCGAGCGCGGCGAGGCGCTCTCGCACATCGCGAGCATGGGATCCATGCAAACGCTCGCTGAGGGCCTGCTCGGCTCGGTCCGCGCGCGACTGGGCGACGTCTCTGGCGGCAACGCCGGATGGGACGCCGCTCTTGAGCGCGCGCGCGCGACCCAGGACCGGTATGGCGAGGCGATGACGCTCTGGCAGCGAGCGGGCACGCGCGCACATGGCACGTCGCCGGACCTCGCCGCAGCGATCGCCGACGTCGATGCTGCCGTCACGCTCTTCGAGCAGATGGAGGCCCAGCCGTCGCACGCGCGCGCGTTGCGGGATCAGGCGCTGATCCTCCGGGCCCTCGGCCGAGGCACCGACGCCGATGTCGCGGACCAGCGCGGGCAGGCGCTCGGCGCGGAGCTCGGCCTTCGAGACTTCGCCACACCGCGCGGCTGAACCCAACCCTCGCGACGCGGGTCAGCCGGCCCGGTCAGCCGCCAGCGCCGCGATCAGGTCGCGCGTGGTGTCCAGCAATACCCGCAGCTCCGCCGCGGTCGGCAGGAGCTCATACGCGTGGTTGTGGCAGATCCGGCTGAGGCTCGTCCAGGCATGGGCCGCCCGCTCGGCCACCTCCCGATCGCGAACGTACTC
>JALZAB010000041.1 GCA_030948585.1 Chloroflexota bacterium | reverse complement strand
ACCGGCCTCAAGGCCGTGGCCGACTGCCGGGTCGGCGACACCCTCACGCTCGCGGCGGACCCGGCCCGCACCCCGCTCCCCGGCTACCGCCCGGCCAAGCCGATGGTCTTCGCCGGCTTCTACCCGGTGATGGGCGAGGAGTACCCGGCGCTGCGCGACGCGCTCGAGAAGCTGCGGCTGAACGATGCGTCGCTCGTGTACGAGCCCGAGAACTCCAACGCGCTCGGGTTCGGATTCCGGGCCGGCTTCCTCGGGCTCCTGCACCTCGATATCGTGCAGGAGCGCCTCGAGCGCGAGTACGACGTCGACCTCATCGCGACCTCGCCATCGGTCGAGTACCGCGTGGTCACGCACAGCGGCGAGATCGCGATCGACAACCCGGCCAAGCTGCCCGACCCGGCAACGATCCTCGAGGTCAAGGAGCCCTGGATGAAGGTCACGGTCATCGTCCCGCAGAGCTACGTCGGGCCGATCATGGACCTCGCCCAGGGCAAGCGCGGGATCCTCATGGACATGAGCTATGTGGATCCGACGCGCGCGATGCTCACCTACGACATGCCCCTCGCCGAAGTGATCGTCGACTTCTACGACCAGCTGAAGAGTCGTTCGCAGGGCTACGCCTCGCTGGACTACGAGCTCCGCGAGTACCGCGCCGCGGATCTCGTGCGCCTGGACATCCTCGTCGCCGGCACGGTCGTCGACGCGCTGTCCATGATCGTGCACCGTGAGCGATCGATGGCCATCGGCCGCGCGCTCACCGCGAAGCTACGCGAGCTCATCCCCAAGCAGATGTTCGACGTTCCGATCCAGGCGGCCATCGGCGGCAAGGTGATCGCGCGCGAGACGGTGAAGGCCAAGCGCAAGGACGTGCTCGCCAAGTGCTACGGCGGGGACATTACGCGCAAGAAGAAGCTCCTCGAGAAGCAGAAGGCCGGCAAGAAGCGGATGAAGATGGTCGGCGCCGTCGAGATCCCGCAGGAGGCGTTCCTCGCCGTCCTGCGGATCAAGGAGGGCTGATTGCGGCCATACAAGGTTGCATACGAGCACCCGACGCAGCTGGTCGCGTCGACGTTCCTCCGCGCCCTGGCCGAAGACGACGGCGCGACGGTCTGGGAGCGTCTGTCGCGCGAGTCGCGCGGGCTCCTCGAGGGCCGCTACGCAGCGGGAGCCCGGATCGCGCTCCATCGGGCGGCGGCCGTCGAAGCGGACGCCGGAGACGCGCGGCTCGCGGAGGTTGTCGCGCCCGTGCGCGCGTCGGCCATCGGGGTGCTCGGCGGTCCCGAGAAGCTGCTCTCGCTCGGGGTGTCCGCGGCTCGTCTGGTCGATCGCGGCCTCGCCTACGTGCTGCTGCTGCCGGAGTTCGGAGAGGAGCGCATCGTCGCGGAGGACGACTGGCGGCCCGCGTATCTCCTGGCGTTCGTGCACGAATCACGCGACTGGCTGGTGGACCTGGGTCGAACGGCCGAGCTGTCCGCCGATGCGGAGCTGCCGGATCCGCTCGGGGATATCGCGTGACGTCCCTCTACGTCCACATCCCGTTCTGTGCCTCGCGGTGCCCGTACTGCGACTTCGCGACGGCGCCGGCCACCAGCGCGTTGCGCGGCCGGTACCTCGCTGCATTGCGGACCGAGATCGAGCGGGAAGGCGCGGCCCTTGGTCGGCCGCGGATCGAGACCGCGTTCTTCGGCGGCGGCACGCCGAGCCTCCTCGAGCCGGACGAGATCGCGGCGCTCGCTGTGACGATCGACGCGGCCTTCGACTTCACGCCCGACGAGGTGACATTCGAGGCGAATCCAGCGACGCTCGACCGCGCTCGGCTCGAGTCGTGGCGCGCGCTGGGAGCGACCCGGGTCTCGCTCGGCGCGCAATCCTTTTCGCAGCGCGCGCTCAGTGCCCTCGGACGGACGCACGCGCCCGGCGACATCGCACCCGCCGTGCGCGCCGCACGATCCGTGGGACTGGGTGTAAACCTCGACCTCATCTTCGGCCGCCCCGATGAGCCTGCGGGCGAATGGCGCGCGGATCTCGAGGCGGCGCTCGTGCTCGCCCCCGATCACATGTCGGCGTACCCGCTCGAGCTCGCGCTCGAGCCCGAGGAGGGCGTCGCCAATTGGGGCGGGGGCGGGTGGCCGACGGTCGAGCGCTGGCGCGTCGCGGCCGCGGCTGCGCAGCCGGACGACGACGGCCTCGCCGATCGCTACGAAGAGACGGCGGCGATGCTGCGGGAGGCGGGCTATCGGCATTACGAGATCTCCAACTGGGCGAAGCCCGGCCGCGAGTGCGCGCACAACCTCGTGTACTGGCGCAACGGGGACTGGCTCGGCGTCGGTGCCGGAGCGCACAGCCACCTCGCCGGGGGGCGCTCGCGTCAGCCCGGCGGGCTCGCGCAATACGTCGCGCGCATCGAACGAGGCGAGAGCCGCATCGCCGACGCGGGCGCCGATCTGGCGGTGGACACCGCGATCCTCGCGCTGCGTCTCGACGATGGGCTCGACCTCGCGGCCTACGGCGCGCGGTTCGGCGCGGCCGCGCGCGCCCGGGTCGACGCCGCCCTCACCGGGCTCGACGGCAGCGGGGTCCTCGAGCGCCGTGGCGAGCGCATCGCGCTCACCGAACGCGGACGCTTCATCGCGAGCGAGGTGTTCGTGCGGCTGATCCCGGACTAGCGCGTGCCCGTGGCAGGGCAAAACGCTCGTCCAGTACCGTTCTACACGTGCGCATACTAGTGATCGAGGACGATCAACAGGTCATGGAGCTGCTCACCCGGACGTTGGAGCGCGATGGCCACTCGGTCGTCGGCGAGCAAACCGGTGGGGCCGGACGGCAGCGCGCCATCGACGAGCAGTGGGATCTCATCCTCGTCGACATCGGTCTGCCCGACATGAATGGCCACACCCTGGCCCGCGAGCTTCGTGAGGGCGGTCTCACCGTGCCGCTCCTCGCGCTGAGCGGGTACTCGACCGATCAGGACCGCGCCCTCGGACTCGCGAGCGGCTTCGACAGCTACCTGACGAAGCCGATCAGGGCCAGCGCACTGCTGGCCGAGGTCCGAGCCCAGGGATTACCGCCCGCGCAGGTGGTGCCGCCGGCCGCCGAAGCGCCGACGCCGCGCGTCGCGCCGCGCCGGCGCGGGGTGCTCGGCGGCCTCGTGGTGATCGCGCTCGGCGTCCCGTTCGTGCTGCAGCCGCTTGGCGTACCGAACGCCGCCTCGTACCTGTTCATCGCGATGGGCGGGGCGTTCCTCATCTCGTACCTTCGGGGACGCCAGTACGTGTATCTCATCCCGATGGTCACCCTCGTCTCGTTCGGCATCGCCCTCTTGCTGCCGACGTGGATCGCGATGCGTCCCGAGTCGGCCGCCCCGGCCTTCGTGGGAGTCATCGCCATCGGATTCGTCGTCGCATTCGCGCTGTCACCGCAGCACCGCTGGCCGCTCGTGCCCGCAGTGCTTCTGGGTGTCGTGGCCGCGGGACGCTTCGCCACCGGCACCTCCTTCATCCCAGCCTCGCTCGAGCCGTATCTCGTTCCGGTCGTGCTCATCGGCGTCGGCGCTTACCTCCTGGCTGAGCCGCAGACCTGAGGCGCGCGCGACTCGTCGCGGTCCTGGCCGGACTGGCGGCCGCCGCCCTCCTCATCGTCTTCGGGCCCCGCGTCCCGCTGACCGCCGCCCCGGACTGCGGTACCGCGCCGATTACGTTCTGCGCCACGTTGCCGCCATTCCGTTCGCCCGACGTAGTCCCGGGCCGGCTCGTCGACCAAGCCCGGGCGTGCGACGATCCGGCCGCCCTCGCCTCGTTCTGTCTCGCGCTGCCGTCCGCGGTGGACACCAGCGATCAGGTGGCGCTGCTCGCCCGCCGCAACGATGCGTGCGCCCAGCTGGCGCCGTCCGACGCGCCGGGCTTCTGCCTCGCGCCGCCGGGGGCCGCCCTGTCGACGCGCGCGCTTCAGCGCCAGGTCGCGCTCGTGCTCCTCCGCCAGCGCCTCGGCCCCGATTTCCGTCGGACGAACGGCGGTCCCGTCGAGCTGTGGACGGAGACCTCGCTATCGACCGCGATCGCCGACAGCGTCTACGCGACGCTGCTCAAGGACGCCGCGGCCGTCGAGCGCTACTTCGGGCGTTCATTCGGCGACCCACCGGCCGTCTTCCTGTTCACATCACGGGCGTCCTTCGCGACCGGGCTCGAGCGCCAGTTCGGCATGACCGCCGCCGCATCGGCCCTGCTCGCGCGCGAGACCGGCGGCCTGACCCTGGCCGGCCTCGACGCCGTCGCGATCAATGGCGAGAGCGTGCTCGCCGCAGGCCCGACGACCATCTTCCGCCATGAGCTGACCCATGTCGCCGTGCACCGGATGTCCGGCGACCTGGTGCCCGCGTGGCTGGATGAGGGCCTCGCGACGGTCGTGGAGGGCCGGGATCCCTACGGCATCGACCGGGCGTCGGCCCTCTCGCTCCTTGCGAACGACCCGGGTGTGCTCACGATCTTCACCGAGGGTCGCTCCTGGTTGCAGAACAACACTGACTATGGCGGACACGCGTACGCGGTCGCGGCCGAAGCGGTCCGGATCCTCGAGGCTCGCATCGGGGTGACGGGCGTGGTCGCGCTGCTCCTCCGGATCGGCGCGGGGACCCCCGCATCGGCGGCGATCGAAGACGCGATCGCCGAACCGCTGTCGCGGTATGTGATCGAGCTGCCGGCCCGGGCGCTCGCCGGCTGTCCGCAGGGGACCTTCGTGTCGGCGGCACGCGCCGATGGGCTTCGGGTCTGGTACGCGTATGGCTTCAGGCCGAAGAGCAGCATCGCGGTGACCGTCGATGGCCAGGGGCAGCACTACGCCTTCCGGGTCGTGACCGACGCCTACGGCGTGTACACCGGCACCGTCGGCACCCCGATGCCCGCGGGGCCCTACGTGCTCCAGGTAACAGCGGACGCCGGCGAGCGTGCTGAGGCGTCGATCGCGCTCGGCGATCCGACCTCCGTCGCGCAGGCCGGATGCGCTCGATAGTCGCGACCCATCACGCGATGACGGCACGCGGGTTGCGACGATGGGAAGAACGCGGTATGCCACACCTCTCTGAGCGCGCATGAATCGATGGAGGTCCCAATGGAACAAGGCAATCGTGGCGATACATGGTCTGGGTCCCAGCAGGAGCCGGCGTCGAGCTGGCCGTCACCGCTTCCAGGCACGCCCCCGCCGCCCGCGCCGATGCCCGCGTCGAGCGGCATGAGCAGCGGCGGCCGCAAGAAGACGACCCAGAGCGGCACGAGCGGCAGCGGCAGCAGCGCCGGTGGGCGCGCGGCCGGGAGCGGCGGCGGCAAGAAGACGACCGCGCGAAAGAGCACCGGCGGACGGAAGACCACGAAGAAGACGACGGGTCGCAAGAAGACGACCGGACGCAAGAAGACCACCGCGCGCAAGACGACCGGCCGCAAGACCACTGGACGCAAGACGACGGGCCGGAAGTCGACCGGACGGAAGAAGACGACGGCCCGGTCGACGGGCGGCGCACGCAAGAAGGCAACGGCCCGCAAGAGCACCGGCCGGAAGAAGAGCACCCGCAAGCGCTCGTAGATCGAAAGTCCCGATCAATAAAGGAGCCGCCCGTCGTTGGGGCGGCTCCTTTTCAGTTCACGGCGGTCCGCGCTAGTTGCGCTTGCCGCGGCCCATCCCGGGCTTACGCCCGTGGTTCGCCTTTTTCGACCGCCAGCCCAGCTTGCCGGTGGTCTTCTGCTTCCGTTGGCCCTTGCTCATGGCTCTCGGTACCCGCTTTCTGTACGTTGGTGAATAGCTGGAGCTGCAGCGCCCGCGTCGGGGGCGCGATGAGCTCCGTCACGAGCCATTGTCCTATGACTGCGAGGTCCGCGTCTGCAGCCAGCTGCAGCTTCACCCGGGCCTGCTCCACCCGGCGCCGGATCGCCCGCGGGTCCGCTCCGAGCGTGCGGGCGATCTCCGCGAAGGGCCGCTCGAGGATGTCGTGGAGGACGAACGCCGCAAGGTCCGCCCCCCGGAGAGCATGGCGGCCGATCAGGTCGCGGAGCCCCGCACCGAACAGCTTCCCGTCCGCGATGGCCCTGCGGACGACGCTGGCCGGTTCGCCATCGAGATCCGCGACTCGCAGCAGCGCCGCGACCTCGGCCTCGGGGAGCTGCCGCGCCGCGCCGAGGCTCCCGAGGAACCGCTGCACGACCGTTTCGGCAGACCGGTCGGTGACCGTTGTCGTCGCGCGCGCGATCGCGTCCCGCAGGGACAGCCGCAGGGCGGTGAGGTCCGTGAAGCGCACGACATCGACGACCGCCGGCGAGCCGAGCAGGATGCGCGACACCACTCGATCGCGCTCGGCAACGAGGATCACCGGGATCCCGCGCTCGCGCGCGATCTCGACCTCGATGCCGACATCGAATGCGGGCGCCCCCGCGTAGGCGATGACCAGCGCGCTGCGGGCGACCCGCGCGCGTTCGATCTCGTACCC
>JALZAB010000139.1 GCA_030948585.1 Chloroflexota bacterium | reverse complement strand
CGGACCGGATCGCCGCGCTGAACGCGCTGGACGCGCGGGTGATCCAGACGAGCTTCGATGTGGTGCGCGACGCGAATGGGAACGAGCTCGGGCTTCGGGTGAGCGGCTACGTGTACGAGCTGCCCGCGACGTTCGTCTTCAGCGGCCGCGGGTTCGGTCACGGTGTTGGGCTGTCGCAGTGGGGCGCGCAGGGGATGGCCCTTGGCGGGGCGTCGTACGCGCAGATCCTCGCGCACTACTACGTGGGCACGGCGCTCACGGCGGTCGGCGGGGACTAGGCGGCCGAGACCACCAACTGCTCATCGAGCTCGACGCCCTGCACGGCCGCGCGACGTGCGCGCACGATCAGGGTCTCCGGATCGATCGAGCGGTCACATGCGCTGACCACGCCGGCCGTCACGCGGACCGAGCGGTCGCGACCTTCGACGAAGACCGGTGACGACAGCGTGAGCAGGAGGCGAACGGCGACGATGCGCGCGTCGGCGGGTGTCGTCATCGCGGTGAGGGTGACGGCGAATGCGTCGTTCTCGACACGCGCGGCGAGGTCGCTGTCGCGGATGGCCGTGCGGAGACGCTGAGCGGTCTGGCGCAGTACCTCATCGGCGAGTGCCCTGCCGTCGTCGGTCGGCCGCGTGAATCGCCGCATGCCGAACCACAGCACGCCGGTCCAACGCCGGTCCCGCTCGGCGAGGGCCAGCGATCGCGTCAGGTGGTCGTGGAAGATCGGGAGGGTCGCGAGGCCGGTCACGGGATCGACGAGCCCGATGTCCCGGAGCCGCCGTTCGGATTCACGGAGCGCGATCTGCGCGGTGACATCGGTGAACACCGCCGCCCGGCAGGCCTCGCCGTCCCAGGTGACGTCGGAATGGCGGAGCTCGATCCACTTCGCCGGTCGGACCTCGAGCAGGCCCGCGGGACGGTCGAGCAGCGTGCCGAGCTCGGCGGGCGTGCTGAAACCGGTGATGGTCGTCGCGGCGGTGTTGGACTCGCGCACCGCGCCATCCGCGCCGACGATGACCAGCCCGTCGCGGACGAGGGCGTTGATGGTGTTCACCGGACAACTGTGGCCTGGGCGTGGCCCAAGCAGACACCCGCACGTGCGGGTAGTGAAGGTCCTGGTGCTAGCTGGCGGACACCGGAGCGGCACGGATGGGGACCTTCACCTGCAGCACGACCGTGCCGTCCGAACGCGTCTCGTGGGCCGATTCGCCCTTCAGCAGCTCGAGGCGCTCGCTGCGGCGCAGCCCGGAGGCGAGCTCGCCATCGCTGGGAAGCTCCTTCCCGTCGCTCTGCAGGTGGATGTCGAGCTGCTCGTCCTTCCAGGTCATGCCCAGGACGACATCCTTCGCGTCGCCCTTCTCGATCCGCTCGACGAGCGAATCCTGGATCAGCCGGAAGATCGCGACCTCGTCGTCCGAGGGAAGGCGGCGATCGCGCCCGGTGCTCGAGAAGTCGATGCGGATGCCGTGCTTGTCCATGAGGGTCTGGATGTAGCGGCGCAGCGTCGGCACGAGACCGAGGTCATCGAGGATCATCGGGCGCAGCTCGAAGATGAAGCCGCGAAGCTCTTGCAGGGTCTTGTTCACCATCTGCCGCAATGCCGCGAGCTCCTTGCGTGACCGCTCCTGGTCCACGCTGTACAGGCGCTCGCTGATCTCGGACTGGAGGACGACGTTCGCCATCGCCTGCGCCGGGCCATCGTGGACCTGACGCGCGATGCGCCGGCGCTCCTCCTCCTGCGTGTCGACCACCGCCTGCAGGAGCTTGTTCTCATCGAGCACGGGCGAGGTGTTGGCCGGCATCGGTGGCGCGTGGAAGTCCGCGAGCTGATCGCGGGCACCCGCGACGAGCTTCTGGACCCGGTCGAGGAGCTTGCGCTTGGACTGCAGCGAGCCCATCTGGCCTTCCATCGTGAGGCGGCGGTTCTGGGCCGAGGCGAACTCGTCTCCGGCGGACATCACATCGGTGCGCTGGAAGTTCGCCTGGTTCCCGCGGATCTCGTCGAGCTTCGCCTTCGCGGTCTCCTCGCGGGCCCTGAGCCGGTTGACCTCGGTCTGCGTCGACTCGATGAGGAGATCGAGCTCCCGCATTTCCGCCGTGATCTTTGCCTGCTCGGAGGTGAAGCTTGCGACGATCCCGGCCGGAGCCTGGGTCGCCATCAGTTGGCCATCTCCGGACCCTTGATCCAGCCCTGACGCATCGCGTATACGACGGCCTGGGTGCGGTCGTTGACCGACAGCTTCCGCAGGATGCTGGACATGTGGTTCTTCACCGTCTGCTCGGAGATCGCGAGCGTGTACGCGACCTCCTTGTTGGTCATGCCCTGCGCGATGTTGTCCAGGATCTGGACCTCGCGCGGCGAGAGCGGCGCGAACACGTGCGAGCTACCCGGACCGTAGACGGAGAGCTCGCGGAACTCCGCGAGTACCTTCGTGGCTACGGCGGGCTTCGCGAAGATCTTCTCGTTGATGATGAACTGGCCGTTGCGGACCTTGCGGATCGACTCGACGAGCTCTTTCGGCTCGCAGTCCTTGTGCAGGTAGGCCGCGGCACCGGCCCGGATCGCGTCGAACAGGGTCTGCTCTTCCTCGAGCGCGGTCAGAATGACGACGGCGACGTGCGGCAGCTCGCGCCGTACGCGCTGGGTCGCCTTGATCCCCGATAGCTGGGGCAGGTCGACCTCGATGATGAGGACGTCCGGTTCGAGCTCGATCGTCTTCGCGACGGCCTCCTCGCCATCCGTGACGACGGCGAGGACCTCCATGTCGGCTTCCTTCTCAAGGACCTGGGTGATGCCGAGGGTGGTGAGGCGGCTGGCGTCGGCGAGAACGATCCGGATGGCCTTCTCTGGCTTATCGGCCACGCGGTTCACCTTCCTTATCGATGCGCAGTGGAAGCAGAAGTGTAACGGCGGTCCCCTGCCCCGGAGTCGACTGTACCTGCAGGCGAGCTCCGATGAGCTCGGCGCGCTCGCGCATCGCGAGCAATCCCACCGATCGCTGGCGCCGCGCGACCTTCACCAGATCGAAGCCGATGCCGTCGTCGGTGCAGTGCATGACCCATTGGTCCCTCGCCATCTGCCAGACGATGCCGACCGTCGCGGCCTGCGCGTGCTTGTGCACGTTCTGCAGGGCCTCCTGCATCACCCGGTAGATGGCAAGCTCCTGCGCCGGCTCGAGGCCGGTGGCGCTCGTGTCGAGATGGCAATCGACCCGCAGGCCATAGCGAGCCTGGTACTCGGTCGCGTAGTTGCGGATCGCGCCCGCCAGCCCCAGCTCCGACAGGACCGGCGGCCGGAGGTCGTAGATCATGCCGCGCACCGAGTCGAGGGACATGCGGAACTGGCTCTTGAGGTTCGCGAGCTCCGCCTTGAGGGCGGTGCGCGCTTCGCCGGTCGCGCGCTCGGCGATGCGCTCGACGTACTCGACCTCGAACATCGCGTTGGCCAGCACCTGCGCCGGCCCATCGTGGACGTCGCGGTAGAGCCGCTCGCGCTCCGCCTCCAGGCTCTCGAGGACGCGCTGCGCGACCGTGACCAGGCGCTCCTGTTCGTCGTCGCGCTGCGGCTCGGTCCCGGCCCCGCCCAGATACGCCGCACTCGACTCGATGTGGTTGATCACGAGCTGCAGCTGCTTGAGCCGCCGGAACGCCAGCTGCGACGTTTCGTCGGCGGTGCCGGAGGCGAGCGAGTGACCGCTTTCGGCGCGCTTCTCATACGCGCGCTGGAACTTCTCGACCCGCTGACGGAGCCGCCGGATGTCGCGCCGCAGCCCGTCGACGATGAGGCCGAATTGACCGTCAAGGTCGTCCTCGCGGGGCACCTTTGTGGGCGTGCGGTCGTTGATAACGCCGACTTTACGGCACGTCGATGAGCACGAAGGTGTCGGACGAGGCGCGGATGGGCCACCCGAGGTCGCGGGCGCGCACGGCCACCGGATCGTTCGGCCGAACAAGGATCTGACGGATGCCGCGGCGGGCGATCACGTCGCGCCAACCTGGATGCACGCCCAGCACGGTCGTGTAGTCGGCGAGGACGCCGTTGAGGTACGGAGTGAGCCGGCCGTCCACGAACACCGGAGTTCCGGGCGCGGCCCAGATGAGGTAGCCGCCCCAGTCGTATTGATTGAGGAGGCCTGGCCCGGGACGCAGCGCGGCGAGCGACGCAGCCGGGAAGCCGCCGAGATCGGTCGTCCGCACACCGCTGGCCGCGGCGGCAACAAGCAGCACGACGGCGATCGCGAGCGTGACCGTGTCGGCACGCCGGCCGGGCTGCCGCGTCACCCGCGAGAGCGACGGCAACGGGACGCGGAGCAGCGACGCGAGGGCGGTCACCGCCTCGCCGCCGTGCGCCGCAAGATATGGCGCCGCCGCGATCGCGAAGAGCGGCAGCTGCCGCGTCGCGATGAGCGCGAGCGCCAGCACCGGGAGCAGCAGCGCCGCGTCGGCGCGTGAGCGGCGCGTGCCGAAGAGCCCGGTGACGAGCACCGCGAACACGACGAGGATGAAGATCACGCCCGGCACTGTCGTGACGTCGGGGACGCTCCACTCCTGGATCTCGCGCGGCGGATGCAGCAGATGGAACCCCGGCGTCGTCCAGGTGCCGAGACCCGCCGGCGTGAGGAGCGTCGCGATCACCGCGCCGGCCGCGGCGACGATGTAGACGCGCCGGCGGGCGACCTCGGCGAGGGCGCCCTCGGCGAACACGAGGAGCGCGAGGACCGCCCCGAGGGCGAATGAGCCGTGGAGGTTGGCCCACACCGCGATGACGACGGGGACCGCGTACAGCGCCCGATCGCTTCCCGCCCTGCCCGCGCGCACCAGCGCGATGAGCGCCGCGAAACAGACGAATCCGAAGAGCTCCGGGCGCTCGACCCAGATGAATCGCGTGAGCAGGATCGCAGGCAGCGATGCGAGGATCGCCGTGAGCGGTCGCGTGGGCCGCTCGCGGAGCGCGGCGTACACGATGAACCCGACGAGAAGCGCTACCGCGAGCGCCCGCAGCGCGACGACGCCGCGCCATTCGCCTGCTCCATAGGCGAGGGCCCAGAGCACTTGCCCGAGCCACTGGTCAACGGAGACGGGCTGACCCGGGACGGTCCACGAGTAGCGATCCACGCGCTCGAGCCCGGTCGCGAGCGTCGCCTGACCCGCGACGAGATGCCAGAACACATCGGAGTCGCCGACGGCCAGGCGCGTGGAGATCGCACCGAATAGCGCACCGACCGCGATCGGCACCACGAGCGGGGTCCTCACGGACGCGCCAGCAGCACGAAGCGATCGCTCGACGCGCGCACGCGCCACCCGTCCTCCCGGAGCGCGACGGCGAGCGGGCGGTCGGGCCGGATGAGGACCTCGGCGACGTCGTAGCGGCGGAGCACCTCGTGCCAGCCCGGACCGAGCTGGACGGCGACCCGAAAGTCGTCGAACACCCCGCCGAGGTACGGCACGTAGCGGCCGTCGACGAAGACGGGTCGCTCGGGCACGTTCCAGATAAGCCAACCGCCCCAGTCGAATTCATTCAGCAGCACGCCCGAGCCGCCGCGAAGCGCGGCCGCCGCGCCGGCCGGATACGCGCGCTCATCGGGGCGCGACGGGGCGAACGGGATGGCGACAAGCGCCGCGATGAGGAGGGTGCCCGCGAGGAGCGGGGCGAGGCCCGCGGGTGCGGCCCGCCGCGGCAGGTACCGGCCCATGACGTCGGCGGCCCATCGGGCGATAAACGGCGTCGCCGCGATGACGAAGAACGGCATGTGGCGCTGCGCCGAGAGGCCGAGCCAGAGGAGCGGCAGCAGCAGCCCGGCATCGAGGAGGTTCCCTCCGCGCAGGATGGCGGCGGCCGCGGCGCCGAGGACGAACAGGGCGAACAACGCGCCGGGCGGCGTCAGCACGTCCGGCGGAAGGAACTCGGTGATGAACCGCGGTGGTGCCGCGGCGTCCTCACGCGCGGTCGTGCCGACGTCGAAGGGCACCGGATCGATCAGCGTCGCGGCGGCGGCGAGGATGAGCGCGCCGGCCAGGTACGCGGCGAGGCGACCTCGACGGCGGAGCGCTGCCTCGATCGCGAAGATGGCGACGAGCGCGAGGCCGACCACGTACCCGCCGTGGAGGTTCGCCCACAGCAGGAACAACGGCGGCACGGCCAGCAGCAACCGCTCGCGGCCGGCTCGAACGCGAAGCAACAGCTCGAGGAGCAGCGGGAAGAGCGCGAACGTCCACAGCTGCGGACGATCCGTCCAGGTGATCGACGCGATCGCGAGGCCTGCGACCACCAGCGGCAGCGTCACGATCCACGGAGCGCCGCTCGATCGGGCGATGCGGGTGATGAAGAACGCGGCGATCCCGACCAGGAGCCCGCGCAACACGGCGATCCCGGCCCACCCACCGGCCACGTACGCGCCGTACAGCACGAGCTCGCCGAGCCACTCGCCGACGCCATACGGGTGACCGGCCACGGTGGAGGAGAAGACGTCGTGGCGAAGGAGCATGCCGTGGTCGACGGACCAGCGCGCCGTGGCCAGATGCCAATACGTGTCGGAGTCGCCCGACGGCAGTCCGCTCGCGAGGATGAACGCCGCCGCCGCGACGGCCAGCGGATACGCGTTGGCCCCGAACCACCGCCCGAGCGTCTTCATCCCCGCGACCGGGCGAGCAGATCCGTCACCGTGAACCACGCGAGGTCGCGCATCGCCGCAAGCAGACCGAGCGGGGTCACCCCCTTCGGCTGGCCCGCGATCCGCGGGCGGTGCGGTACGTCCACCTCACGGACGACGCGGTGGCGGCGGGTCAGGGCGATGAGCATCTCGGCTTCGAAGAACGTGCTCGTGCTGCGCACGCGCAGCGAGCGCTGCTCGTCGACGAGGTAGAGCTTCACGCTGTCGATGTCGTGCACCGAGAGCCGGAAGATCGCGCGCAGCACCGACGAGTAGATCTGGGCCATGAGGATGCGGCTGGACGGATCGCGTCGCGGGATGCGCCGCCCCACGACGAGGGCCGCCCCCTCGCGCGCGGCCCACATGATGGGCAGCGCGTCGGCCGGGACCTGCCCGTCGCCGGGCGTGAAGTACACCCAGGTGCCGCGCGCCTCCGCGTACAGGCGCTTCATCGTCTCGGGGATGCCGCGATTCCCATCGTTGCGGAGCAGACGGAGCGCGGCCACGCGCGCGCTCGCATTCTCCATCGCCGGCCACGTCGCATCGGTGCTCCCGTCGTCGCAGGCCACGATCTCGAAGGTGCAGCCCAACGCGGTCGCGACCGAGGCGTGGCCGTTGATGACCCCGCCGATCGTCGAGGCCTCGTTGTAGACCGGGATGACGATCGAGAGGTCCACGTCGCCGCTCACTGCGGCCCACAGGCAGAGAGCGGCGGGAACCTGACCGGGAACACCCGGATCGCGCCGACGGCCGCGCTCGGCCGTGAGCCTTCGTAGATCGCCGAGTACGCGGAGAAGTGCGCGGGCTCCAGGACGAGCGTGTCCGCACCGAGCGGCGCCCCGCACAACCCGCCCGACGGGGTCACGAGCACCGGACGATCGGCGATCCATCGCCACGCGGCCGCATCGATGGCGTAGAACGGGCCCGGGGGGAGCGCGCTGATCACGGCCACGCGTTCCCGATATGGCGGACCGAACGACGCGTCCCATTGGACCAGCGCGAACGCCGAAATGATGGCGGCCGCAGCCAGGCCGCCGGCCGCGGCGACGCGTCGCCGCTCGACGGTCCCCAGCACGTCGTTGGTGCCGACGACCGCGAGCGCGACGCCGAATGGCACGAAGGCGGCGAGCGAATGGAAATACGACCCGCGCGTCGAGTGCAACGTGAACAGGAGGCTTTCGACCAGGTACACGAGTACGAGCAGACCGGAGAACGCCCGAATGTCGGGACGCCGGCGCAGCGGGGTCCAACTCGCGCGCGCGAGGCCCGGCACGAGGAGCAGACCGAACGCGAAGGCGAACGTCACGGCATTCGTGAGGAGGGCCGCCGGCTTCGGGGCGAGCAGCTCATCGAGCGACGGCGCGGGCGGACCGGCGAGCGCGAAGAAGTCCTCGTACCGCACCAGCAGCGCCGAACGCGCGAACAGATCGGGTGCGGATCCGAGTGCCTGGTCGCGCGCAAGCCACCCGAGTCCGATGGCCAGCGCGATCGCCAAGCCGGCGACACCGGCGCGGCGTGAGGCTGGCGAGCGCAACAGGAACAGCAGCGCGAGCCCGAACAGCGCGCCCTCGGCGCGCGCGAGGAACAGCAGGCCGACGGCCAGTCCGGCGAGCACGCCGAAGCGCAGGTCGCCCGCGGCGGCGCGCCGGAACGCAAGGAAGAACACGGTCCCGATCACCGCGGCGGGCGCGAACGCGTCGAGGCTCACCCACCCCGGGGCGAACGCCCCGCCCAGACCCGCGAGCGCCGCGGCGACGAGCGCGCCGTTCGCCGATGCGCCGAGCGAGCGCGCGGCCAGGTACGCGACCACGGGGATCGCACAGGCCACCAGGATCTCGCTGGCCTGCGCGCCGCGGAACGCGTCGAGGAACGGCAGTCCCTTGATGCCCGCGGCCTGCAGGACCGTCGCGAGCGGCATCCAGAAGCGGTGACTCGGCACTGGCAAGGGCCCGGTGGCCTCGATGAAATTCCAGATGAAGTCCGCGGTCAGCCCCTGGCCCGCGGCCAGACGCTTGGCGACGTTCGCGTAGTAGTACGCGTCCGTATAGCCGGGCTGGAACACGACGAACGCGGCGGAGGCGATGCGGAATAGAAGGAGCGCTCCGACGAGCGCGGCGAGCCGGCGAGCGGCGCTCAACGACGAGATGGTACGAGCGACTCCTGGCGGCGATGACGCGCGTACAGGATCCCGCCGATCACGATCACCGAGAACACGCTCACCAGCCGGTCGAGCACGGCGACCGCGATGGCGTCGTGCGTGGCGAGGCCGAAGCCGGTCGTGAGCACGTAGACGATCGCGAGCTCGACGAATCCCAATCCTGCGGGGGTCAGGGGAACGGTCGTGAGCAGCGATGAGGCGACGGCCACGAAGATGACCCCCGAGATCGGCAGCTCGAGGCCCAGGGCGGCCAGCACGAACGCCAGGCGCGCGGCCTCGGCGAGCCAGATGACGATCGTCTCCGGTCCGGCCTCCGGCAGCGCACGGAAGGAGTGCACCACGCCTTCCCGGAACAGCCGCCCGATGCGCCGCACCTCACGCGGGAAGAATCGGGCGACGCGCGGCGCGATGAAATAGGTCCCGATAAACGCGAGCACGATGAGCACCGCGAGGATCGCGCCGGACAGGTAGACGAGCCGCAGATCGGGCAGCACGCTCCGGCCGAACGCGACGTACCCGCCGACGAGGAGCAGGACGAACACGACAAGGATGTCGAGGAGCCGCTCCGCGACGACGACGCCGACGGTGCGCGACAGCGACACATTGAAGCGCTGCTTGACGAGATAGCTGCGGTACAGGTCGCCGAGCTTCGCGGGGGCCAGGCAGTTCACGAACCAGCCGAGCATGAGGATCTCGATGAGATCGCGCCCGCGCAGCATGAGCCCGCCCTCGCGCAGCAGCCGGGCCCAGCGCCGCGCGCGCACGGGGAACGTCGCGTAGTACACGACGAGCGCGGCGAACACCATCCACGGGTTCGAGCCGCGGATCGTGGCGAGGGCCGTGCCCCAGTCGACGTTGCGAGCGACGACGACCAGCAGGGCGAGCGGGATCACGATCGAGAGGGCCTCACGCCAGCCGAACAGCTGCCGCCTGACGGCCTGCTCATCGGTGTGCCCGACGGCATCGGCAAGCTGGTCGATCGAGGGGTCTTCGACGTGTCCGGGTGTGCGGCTCAGGAGGTCCTGGTCCAGCGCTTGCTCCACCACTTCCGCCACTTGTCGTAGCGCGTGTAGAAGTGGATGGCGTGGCCGGCCAGCCGGCCGGTGACGTTCCCTGTCCGTAAGGCGGCGATGAAGTCCGTCGGACCGATGAATTCGGGGATCTCGATGTAGGCGCGCCCGATCTCCCACGGACGGTGGGCATCACTGCCGACCGCGCCGGGGATCTGGTGCAGCTGCGAGAACGCGAGGGCCCGGCGGTTGTCGTTCGCGATGGCCTCACGCGCGTTGAAGACCTCGATGGCGTCGATCGTCGGCCAGACCCGCTCGAGCACCTCCCGCCGGATCCGGTAGATGCGGTTGTGGCTGTACGGGTGCGGGATCGAGACCAGGCCGCCTTGGTCGTGGATCCGGGCGATCGTGTCCTCGGCCGACAGATCCCTGGGGATGGCCTTCTCCAGGAACAGGCCGATGATCTCGCCGTCGCGCGACGAGACCTCTTCGCCCACGATCACGCGGAAGCCGGCCTTGTCCGCGAGATCGCGCAGGCGCAGCGCCCCCTCGATGGTGTTGTGGTCCGTCGCGGCGACGACGTCCAGGCCGGCGGCCTTGATCGCGAGGGCCTGGACGGCCACCGGGGTCCGGCTGTCCGGCGAATACTCGCAGTGGGTATGCATGTCGACCTTGAGCTTCTTCGGGGGGTCGGTCAGCTCGCTCTCCCTTCGGCGCGGGCATGATCGAGGCTGGCGCGGATCCGGGACTCGAATCGTGACACATCGAACCGCCGCGCGGAGCGACGCAATGCCTCAGGGTCCAGCGGGCTGCGCTCGACACGCTGCACGGTCTCGGCGAACAGCTGTGGATCGGCGTTGGGCACGAGCGCACCATCGACCCCGTCGCGAATGATCTCCGTCGCGCCCCCGTGGCCGAGCGCCACCACCGGCGCACCCGAGGCGAGGGCTTCCACGCATACGATGCCAAAGTCGTCTTCGGCGGGGAACACGAATCCGCGCGCGGAGCCGAGGAGCTGCTTGACCGTCGCATCGTCCACCCGACCCGTGAACGTCACGTTGTCGCGGGCCAGCTTCTCGAGTGCCGTTCGCTCCCGGCCGTCGCCGACCACGATGAGCCGGAGGCCGACCTCGTTGAAGGCCTTCACCGCGACGTCGACGTTCTTGTATGCCGAGAGCCGTGAGACGATCACCCAGAAATCGCCGCGCTCCGCCGCGGGCGTGAATGCGTCGACATCCACCGGCGGGTGGATGACCTCGCTGTCCCGGCCGTAATACCGCTGGATCCGCGCTCGGACGACGTCGGAGTTGGCGATCCAATGGTCGACGCGCCTGGCGCCGCGAAGGTCCGCCTCGCGCAGACCGGGCAGCAAGGAGCGGACGACGCCGCGCAGGGGGCCGGGGACCTCCTCGGCGAGGTACTGCTCGGTCCAGTCCCAGAGGTAGCGCGTCGGCGAGTGGCAGTAGGCGACCTCGACCGTCTCCTCCGGCAGCGAGAGGCCCTTGATGAGCGCGCTCGTCGAAGTGAGGATCAGGTCGGTCCCCCGCGCGACGCGGAGCGCGGCGGCCGCGCGCGGGTAGAGCGGCAACAAGGCCCGGTGTGCTCCGCCTCCGAGCGGCACGCCCTGAAGGAACGACGTGCGGAGCTGGTACCCGGGGAGCGGCCCGTACCCGCGCTCGTCGTGAAAGAACGTGTACACCGGCGCATCGGGGTACATCCGGTGGAACACCTCCACCACGCGCTCGGCGCCGCCGTGGGCCGAGAAGTATTCGTGCGCGAGGGCCATGTTCATCGCGGCCGCACCCGAGCCAGCAGGACGAGCAGCGCGAACATCGGGAGGACGCGCTGGCGGCGCCAGCGTTTCGGATCGCGCCCGAGGCGCCACAGCCATTCGAGTCCGGCGGCGTGCACGAGCGCGGGCGGCGCCTTCGCCGCGCCGGCCAGATAGTCGAGGCTGCCGCCCACGCCGACCGCGACGCGCACGCTCGGTAGCCGCGAGAGGTTGCGCGCGATCCAGCGCTCCTGTTTGGGCATGCCGAACGCGACGAGCACGAGATCCGGTGCCGCTTCGGCGACGCGCGGGAGCACATCCACGTCATCGTCCGCCGAGCCCGCGTATGTGCCGGCGATCCGCAGCTCAGGATGCCGCGCGCGGAGTCGCGCGGCGGCCCGCTCGGCGATCCCCGGCGCACCGCCGAGCAGGAATACCGAGAGTCCGCGGTCAGTCGCGAGAGCGGCAAGACGGTCGACCAGGAGCCGTCCGGGAGCTCGGCCGGGCAGCGGATCGCCGAGTAGTCGCGCCGCGACGACGGCCCCGGTGCCATCAGGCACCACGAGGTCGGCCCGGGCCGCGATGCCCGCCACCTCGCGGTCGCTGCGGCAGAGCATGACGAACTCGGGGTTCGCCGTGATGACGAAGGTGCGCAGGCCCCCGTCGAGCCGGTCCTCGATCACCGCGACCGCATCAACGAGCGCGACACGATCGAAGCCCACGCCGAGGATGTCGACGCGGCCCGCGGTGCCCACGTGCCTAATGGACCGGGACGAGGCTCTTCTTGAAGAAGTCGAAGTGCTCGAGCGCGAGGCCGGTCCCCTTGGCCACGCAATAGAGCGGGTTGTCCGCGGCGTAGCAGGCGACGCCCGTGACCTGCGTGAGCAGCTTGTCCATGTTGCGCAGCAGCGCGCCACCGCCGGACAGCACCATGCCCTTGTCGATGATGTCCGAGGCGAGCTCAGGCGGCGTCTCTTCAAGCACGCTCTTCACCGACGAAACGATCTGTTGGAGCACGGGCTCCATCGCCTCGCTGATCTCGTTGCTGCCGATGGTGATCGTGCGCGGAAGGCCGGCGATGAGGTCGCGGCCGCGCACTTCCATCGTGAGCTCAGGATCCAACGGGAGGGCGGAGCCGATCTGGATCTTCACGTCCTCGGCGGTCCGTTCGCCGATCATGAGGTTGTAGCGCTTGCGCACGAAGTTGGCGATCGCTTCATCGAGACGGTTGCCCGCAGCGCGCACGCTCTTGCTGACCACGATGCCGCCCAGCGAGATCACCGCGATCTCCGCGGTACCTCCGCCGATGCCGATGATCATGTTGCCGCTCGGCCCGGAGATCGGAAGGTTCGCGCCGATGGCCGCGGCCAGGGGCTCCTCGATGAGATAGGCCTCTCGCGCACCGGCGCGAAGGGCGGCGTCCTTCACCGCGCGGCGCTCGACGCTCGTCACGCCGGACGGCACGCAGATCATGAGCTCGGGGTGGAACACGCGGATCCGACCACTGACCTTGTTGATGAAGTACTCGAGCATCTTCTCGGTGATGACGTAGTCGGCGATGACGCCGTCACGCATCGGCCGGATCGCCGTGATGCTGCCGGGCGTGCGCCCGAGCATCAGGCGGGCCTCCTCACCCACGGCCACGATGCGCGGCCGGTTGCCGTTGGCGTCATGCGCGAGGGCGACGACGGACGGCTCCGTGAGCACGATCCCCTTTCCGCGGACGTACACGATGACGTTCGCGGTACCGAGGTCGATGCCGATCTGACGAGCGAACAAGCGTTATCCCTTTCAGGTCCGGAACACGGTGCGGGGACCGTCAGTCTAGGTCAGCCTCCGAGGCTGACCAGCACCAGATCGGTGAGCAATCCGGCGAAGAACCCCACACCGATCCCCCACCCGTTCCAGAGCGGAGATGTGAGCTTGCGCCCGGCGGCGAACAGCTCGCCGATGACGAAGACGAGCGCACCGGCAGCGAGCGATAGGAACAACACCGATACCTGCGGGGAGGCGAATGTGTAGCCGATCATCGTTCCGATGACATTCGGCCCGCCGCCGATGAGACCAACGAGCCCGAGGAGCGCCCAGCTGGGACGCTTGCCGGCGAGCGGAGCGGCGATGCCGAACGCTTCGGTGACGTTGTGCAGACCGAATCCGACCACGAGGGTGAGTGCGAGCGTCAGATCGCCCTTCTCGGCCGAGCTCCCGATGGCCAGACCCTCCGAGAAGTTGTGCAGCCCGATGCCGGTCGCGATCACGATGGCCAGATGCGTCGCCGTGAACCCGGGACCCATCGACACGCGTCGCATGTAGTAGACGAGGCTCATCAGGCCGACGGCGAACCCTCCGACCATCAGGGCGAGGAGCGCAGGGACGGCGGCCCGATCAGCGGCAATGGCCTGCTCCACCGGCGCGATCGCGTGCTGGACGATGTCGAAGAACAGGAAGAACAAGATGCCGATGGCCAGCGCGTTGAGGAACGCCAGATAGCGCGGCGCGACGACCCGGACCCGCGCGAGCGGCAGGCCAAGGAAGATCGTGAGCCCGGCGATCGACCCGAGGATCACCGTTTCCTGGAACGACATTAGGTGCGCCTAAATATATCCGACCCTGCAGATAGGAAATCGTTTGGAGGCCGCTGGACGTAGCTTTGAGGCATGGCATCGAGCGCCGTCGAGGAGTACCTCCAGGCGATCTACACCCTGGCTGACGAGAACGGGCACGTCGTATCCGCGCGGCTGGCGGAGTTCCTGGGGTTCTCCGCGCCGGCGGTCTCGGAGATGGTCCATCGCCTGGAGCGCGACGGTCTGGTCTCCCTCGACGGGCACAAGGAGATCCACCTCACGGCGTCCGGGAAGACGCAGGCCGACTCGGTCGTGCGCCGCCACCGGCTCGCCGAGCGCTTCCTGGTGGAGGTCCTTGGCTTCGAGTGGTGGAAGACGCACGAAGAGGCCGAGCGACTCGAGCACGCGATGTCCGACGAGATGGAAGCGCGCATGACCCGCGTGCTGGGCGATCCGCAGACCTGCCCGCACGGCAATCCGATGCCGGGCGTGACCGCGGCGCCGACCCGGCCGCTCGAGACGCTCGCACCCGGTGAGCGCGCGACGGTGGCACGCATCCCCGATCAGTTCGAGCACGAAGCCGGGTTCCTCGAATACCTCGACTCGCAGGGCGTGAAGCCCGGTGTGTTCATCGAGCTCATCGAGCGCAGCCCTACGCTGCTCAGAGTGTCCGTGGCCGGCGTGGCCCGGTCGCTGCGGCCGGATTGCGGGCAGAAGGTGTGGATGGCGGCGTGAGCGAGATGAAGATCTACGTGCGTCAAGGATCCGAGGGCTACTGGCTCGGCGACGTGTCGGCGTTCCCCGGCTGCAACGCCTCGGGCACGAGCCGCGACGAGGCGATCGCCAACACGCGCACGGCGTTCCGCGCGTATCGCGAGCTCCTCGCGGCCCGCGGCGTCTCGACGGAGCACGTCACGGACGTCGACCCCGACACATTGCCGGTCGACGACGCCCCCACCTCCGGAATGCTTCCGGGCGATGACACGAAGCTCGAAGAGCACGAGATCCGCGACTTCCTGCACCAGTTCGAGGCGTCGCGCGCGGCGCTCATCAGCCTGCTCAGGGGACTCTCACCCGACGAGCTGGAGAAGAAGCCGACCGAGTCGATGTGGAGTGTGCGTGAAGCCCTCGAGCACATGCTGCAGACCGACGTAACGCTCCTCGCACGCCTCGAGAAGTGGCCGACGAATCCATTCGCGACGCTGCAGGCCGTGCACCGGCTCGCGTTCCAGCGCTTCAGCGTCATGGAACCGGACGACTGGGTCGACCACACGGTCCAGGGACGCCGCTGGACGACCCGCCGCGTGATGCGTCGGCTGCTCGAGCACGAGTACGAGCACTACGGGCACATCAAGGAGATCATGGCCGCGCTCGGCTCGGACCGCCCCCCGGAGTGAGACTGCGGACGGCCCTCGCCGGCGCCGTCCTTGCCGCGTGCAGCGTGGGGACGACCCCGCCAGGCACCGCACCGAACACCGACCCCGGCGCGAGTGCCGCTCCGAGCGCGACCCGCACGACCCCGGTGTCGATCATCGACAGCGCGTACGGCCACCTGACCGCCCGGACCGCTCCCGCGGCCCGGTGCGCCATCGAGGTGCACGTCGGGCCGCCGCGCCTCGGCGATGCGCCGCCCTCGACGATCGACGCGATCGCGGACCGCACGGGCTCCGTGAGCGTGAGCTACCGCGCACCCACCGTTCCGAAGCAGACCGGCCGGCACGTCGTGACCTGTGGCACGGGCACCGCGGACGCCGAGTTCGCGGTGGCGGGGTATCCGATCCCGGCCACGCGGTTCACCGCGAGGATCGTCGTCGCCGGCGTGAACGACCAGATCGATGGCGTCACCGCGCGCCCCGATGCCTCCCTCGCGCCGGCCCGCGATCGGGATGTGGAGCTGCTCACGCGCACCGTCGTGGCCGAGTGGTCGGCGGCGACCCGCGGCCTCAGCACGCTCGAGCTCGTGGCCGGCGCGCCGGCGGACATCGTGCTGACGGTCGTCACGGCGCGGGCCGACTCGTTCCTGCGGCATTCGTCCGACGATGGCTCCGCCGCGATCTACCTCTTTCCCGCGGCGGGTGGCGGCCTGCTCACGGCCGACAACTTCGTGGCCGTCGCGCTCCACGAGCTCGGCCACATCTGGTGCTGCTCGGGACCGGATGCGTCCGCCGACGGGCATTGGGCGGTCGCCGTCGCGGACCCCCTGCTCCAGGGCGTCGACCGATTCGGCCTGATGAACCACCCGGTGCAGTGCACGGTGTTCGCCTCCGGCGTGGAGAGCTGCCCGAACCGATTCAGCGAGCGCGAGCTCCGCACGATGGGCTTCACCCGGATCCCGCCACCCGCACCGAACCCCTGCGTCGACTCGAAGACGTCGTTGGAGGCCCAGCTCGCCGCGATGAACGACCGACTCGCCACGGCGAAGGCGGGCATCGAACGGAGCGCCGCGACCCTGGCCGGATTGAACGGTCAGATCAGAGCGATCGAGACGAAGTACCCGAACGGGATACCGCGCGATGTGTACCCGTCGTACCTGGCGCTCATCGATCAGTACAACGCCGAGGTCGCGACCCGCACGACACAGGTCACCGCGTACAACGCACTGCTCGCACAGACCAACGCCGTCATCGCGCAGCTGAACGCGTTGCTCTGCTAGGCCTCCGGCCTCGATCCGGAGGCCCACGCGCGCGCGCGGGTGGTGTGGCGCTCGATGAGGCCCCGCTGATCGGCGCGCACGTCGGGCAGCCGATCGGGCGGGAACCAGCCGAGCTCCGCCACCTCGGCGGTGAGGGCTTCGCTGCCGCCGACCACGCGGAACGGGAACACCAGCTCGACGCGGGCCCACCGGTAGCCGGTGACGGCCTCGAGCACCGGGCCGATCTCGACGACGAGCCCCGTCTCCTCGAGGATCTCTCGAGCCAGCGCATCCTGAACGCGTTCGCGGCGATGCAGGAATCCGCCCAGGAAGCGCCACTGCGGCGCACCGAAGCGATGCCGCGCGAGGAGCACGCGGCCGTCCGGGTCGACGCCCAGCCCCGTGACGCCCACGAGGAAACGATCGTGGGCGGCGGTCATGACCCGGCGCTGCCAGCGGACGGGGAACGCGTTGAACACGAGCGCGAGGGCGCGCATGAGCACGGTCGGACTCTACGCGGCTACGGGATCCCGACCGACGCGATGCCGTGCGCCGTCGGCACGGCGATCTTCTGCACCACGAGCTTCGTGTTCACGTCGATGACGTTCACCATGCCGTCCACGTTCGTCGTCAGCAGGATGCGTTCGCCGAGCGGGTCATAGGTGCTGTGGAATGGCTGGCTGCCGATGCCCTTGGTCTCGGCGACGATCTTCCGGCTCTTGTAGTCGACCCAGAGCAGCGACGGCCCTTTGTGATCGGACAGCACCATCAGCGACCTGTCCGGCATGAAGTACATGCCGTCCTGGTTCTCCTTCATCGTGTGGAACGGGTAGTGATTCGCCCCGAGATGGATCTCCTCTTTCACGGTGAACGTGTCGGGGTCGTAGATGACCATCCGGTCGGACGGCTTGTCGAGGAAGCCGGAGGACGATGACCAGATCTCGCTCTGGTCTGGCGTGTAGTACGCGTCATGGACGTCCTGCACCTTGAACTTCGTGATCTTGTTCGTCGCCAGGTCGTACGCCCTGAGGTGGTCCGGCTCGGGGCTGTTCGTGACGGTGAACAGGAGCAGGTTCGGCCGCTTCGTGCCGATCGTCAGGACGTGCTGCGGGACGCCGACGAGGAGCGGCGTCAGCAGCCGCCACGTCCCCACCTCGATCCGTGCGACATACGAGTCGCGCTCGTGGGCGACGTACAGGATCTTGGAGTCGGGCGCGAAGGTGATGCCGTGTGGCTGCTTGCCGACCTTGATGCGCACGACTTCCTTCATCGTGACCGGATCGATGATCGAGGTCTGATCCGATTGACGGTCGTTCACCGCGACCCACTTGCCGTCGGGCGATATGGCCATCTGGTGCGGCAGCTTCCCCACTGGGATCTTGGCGACGAGCGCGAACTTCTCCTTCGGCGCAGCCTCGAGGACCCAGACCTGCTCGGTGTTCTCGCTGGCGACGAAGACCCGAAGCTTGCTGTACTGCGGAGCGGCGACGGGCGCAGCTGCAGCCGCCGTGCCGGATTCGGGCGTCGCCGTCGCGGGCGCGGTCTCCGATGCGGGGGTCGGGATGGGTGTGGCGGGCAGCTCCGCCGCGTCGATCGCACACGACGCGCAGAGGAGCGCCAGCAGAACGAGCCACATCAAGGAACGCTGGAGCCTCAACGCCGTCATCCACCAACCACGCCGCATGCCGGTCCAATCCGGCACTACAAGTATCGGGCCACTAGCTCCGGCGGCGGCGCCGTTCGGAGACGCGAAGCCGGACCATCGCCCGCTCGAGCGATGCCCGCGCCTGGGCCTCCTCGAGCCCGACCGGGCCGGCCTGGAGCGCCTCGCGCGCCCGCGCGCGCGCCGCCTCGGCGCGGGATTCGTCGATCTCGTCGGCCTGCTCGGCGGCGTCCGTGAGGATCACGACTCGGTCCGGCCGGACGTCCATGAACCCGCCGAAGATCGCCAGCGACGTCTCCGTCCCGCCCTTCTTGATCCGCAG
>JALZAB010000138.1 GCA_030948585.1 Chloroflexota bacterium | reverse complement strand
GAACGAGGTCGTTCGGGCGGCAGACTCTCGCCGTGGCTGCTACGCGACCGCGGGCAAAACGTCGGTCGGCGCGCGGGCGCGCGGCGCGGGTGCCGGGAATCACACCTGCGAGCACTCCGACGAGCAGCGCGGCCCGCGAGTCCGAGGGCGATAGCGGGGGGCGGCACAGCAGATTCGAGCCACGGTACCAGGCACATCCCGTAGGAATCGCCAGCTAGCAGTCCGCACGCGCCGCCGATCGCGCAGAACAGCGGCGCCTCGACCATGAACTGGAGAGCGATGTCCGCTCGGGTCGGGCAGCCCGCCGGGGTCCGATCTCGGACCGCGGCTCGAGCACGGAGATCAGCATCACGTTCGCGATGCCGACCGCTGCGATCAGGATCGCCGGTCAGGCGCCTGGAGGTTGCCGCCGAGGAAGCCGAAGTCCCAGGGCCGTCGTTGCCGAGTTCCTATTGTTTGCGAGCATGAGGAAACATCGGCTGGCCGTGATCCCCGGCGACGGCGTAGGCAGAGAGGTCATCCCGATCGGGGTCGAAGTGCTCCGTCGCGCCGGCGAAGTCACGGACTCGTTCCGCATCACGACGAGCAGTTTCGATTGGTCGTGCGAACGCTATGCGCGCGAAGGCGCGATGATGCCCACCGACGGCCTGCGGATCCTCGCGGATCACGACGCTATCTACCTTGGCGCCGTCGGATACCCCGGTGTCCCCGATCACGTGAGTCTCTGGGGATTGCTCATCCCCATCCGCCAGGGGTTTGATCAACTACCGAGGGATGTGGGGTAGTTCGGGGCAGCCGTTCACGTCGGCCTCGCAGGCGGCCAAGGACGCCCGCGCGGTAATCGAGTTCGCGCTGCGCGACACGAGCATCGATCCAGAGCGGCTCGCGCTGAGGGGCGAGAGTTTTGGAGGGTGGATCGGCGGCAGCCACGCGGCGACCGATCCACGTATTAGGACGGTGGTGCTGGTCTAGCCATTGGTCCGGATGAGCCCTCGCCCCGAAAACAAGGCTGCAGTGCTGGAGCAAATCCGGTCGGGCGCGACCGTGCTCGGGAGGCTGTACGCGGCGGCATTTGGCAGCGTCGACGAGGCGCCCAGAGTGCGCGGGGCTCCGCCGCTCCTCCCGCCGTCGTGGCTCGATCTGGCGCCAGGGCTCGCCGAGCGCCGGGTCCTCGTTCTGACCGGCGACGCCGACGAGGCCATTCCGCAAGAGGACTTCGAGGCGCTGGTCACGGCCGTCGGCACGGCTGAATGCCTGCGCCGTGCCGGGCGGGGCACAATTGGCCGCCGCCGCACGGCGAATGGGCGGTCGCCCGGACTGTGGAGTGGCTGGCAAGACCGACGGCCTGAGAACCTGTCGCGCCATGAGCGCCGATCCGGATGGAGGGGTTGGGTCAGCCTCCCGCTCCCTGCTGAACAAAATGGGCTGCTGACCCTCCGAGAAATCACGGCCGCAGGAGGGTCGCGGTGAACGAATTCGTTCGGAAAGTGGCGATTTGGTTGCTCTGTGACCGCCGCTGAAGGTAGATCAGGGGAACAAACGCGAACCTGTGACCACGCGAATCACACGCGAAATCGGGATGGCGGGGCGGCAGGCACGCTCTCCTCCCTCGGGCAATCAGCTGAGTTTCTAGAGCTCGAGGACCGGCTCCTCGTTGCCTTCGCCGGCCGCGGTCGACTCCGGATCGCCCAGCTCATCGAGAACGTCTTCGGCTGCCCGAACGACCAGGGAACCCCGTGCCTCTTCTACCGCTCGGATGAGCGATTTGTTGAGGCCGTGGAGCGATTCGTGGCGTCCCACGGGGTGCCGCATGACCGACCAGGTCATGGGCCTGGAGTCCGTTCAGCTTCCGAGGCGTTGTCGGGCGGGGGACCGGCTCCCCAGCTGCACCCGCGGCCACTTCCGTTTCGCCCACTACGGCGAACGGGACATGAGGGTCGTCGCCGGCAAGAGCGCCCTGATCGGCCAGCGCCCGACCCGTGACTGCCCTGTGCTGCGTACCAGGAACGGAGCGTGGCATGAGTCGCGTTGCTCCGTGCTCGACGCGCTTTCAGAAGCGACGGTTCGATCCCGAAATGAGCCACGCGAGGCCGCAATCCTTGTTCGGTGCCGCGGTCCCACTCATGCGGGGCGGCGCGACCCCTACGCGAGCTCGCAGGACATCCTTGATCCGCTCTCCGCTGAAGACGCAAGCATGGGCGAAGGGTCTGCAAAGCCATCATGCGCAGTCAGCAATGAGCCCGGGCAGCGCGGGGAACGCAACTCAGTGTAGGCAGCGCAGAACGCCGTGAACAGACTGTTTCTTTCGCCGGATTCCCGCGCCTAACGGCGAGGGACATGTCCTATGGATGAGCGAGTACTTCGGTGGGACGCCTGCTGGAACGTGCGCGAGCTCGGTGGATTCGCGACGGCCGACGGACGAGTCACGCGCTTCGGCGAGCTGATCCGCGCCGGCAATCTCAGCCGGCTGACCGAGGCCGGACGCCACGCCCTCTTGGGCTACGGCGTACGGACGGTCATCGACGTGCGCGACCCCAAGAAGTTCGCCATTGAGCGCGATCCGTTTCAGGACGGCCAACGCTGGGCCGGCCAGGTCCACTATCTGAACGTCCCGTTGATCAGTGAGGAGGAGTGGACCGCCGTGCGCGACCCCGAACAGCGCCGGCAAGGTTATCGCCTGACCCTGCGCCTCTCGAAAACGAACATCGGCGCCGTCTTGCGAGCTATCGCGCAGGCTCAAGCCGGTGGCGTCGTGGTGCATTGCCACGCCGGCAAGGAACGCACCGGCGTGATTTCGGCGCTGCTGCTCGCACTCGCCGGTGTCCCCGCTGAGTCGATCGCCGAGGATTACGTCGCCAGCGACACGCAACTCCAGGAGCTCTACGCCGAGTGGGCCGCGCGAGAGTCCGACCCCGAGAAGCGCTCCCAGTTGATCCACGGGTTCCAGAGCGAGGCGGATCACATGCTCGGCCCACTCGCTGTCGTCGCAGAACAAGGCGGCATCGCGTCCTACCTCCGGAGCGGCGGTCTTGGCGAAGCCGATCTCGCGGCGCTGAGCGCGCGCATACTCGGGTCGGCATGAGATACGCATCATTCACGGATCTGCATTCGGCGCTCGGCGTTCTCCGAGCGCGCGGTGAGACGGCCGCAGCGCTCGCCCTGTTGTCGCAGCACGCGGACGCGTTCGACCGCCACCGAGCGCTCATTTATCTCAGCGAGGCCGAACTCCTCGCCGAGTCAGGTCGGCCCACGGACGCCTTTGAGGTTCTTGACCGCGCGTTGGCGCACGGCTGTCGGTATCGGCGGGAGTGGCTCAAGACGAATCCGCGGCTCACGTCGGTCGTCGCGCTTGCTGGTTTCTCAGAGTTCGCATCGCGCTCGCAGTCACGGTGGGATGCCGCTGTAGCCGAGTCGAAGCCCGGGCTCACGCTCCTGATGCCGCAAGGCGCTGCGCCGTCGTCGGGGCGTCCAATTCTCGTCGTCCTGCACGGGAACAACAGCTCGATGGCCGAAACTGTTCCGTTTTGGTCTTCCGCTGCGGATCACGGATGGATCACGGCCGTACTGCAGTCGAGCGAGCCCGGTGCCACCCCGGGCGCGTTCACGTGGAACGATCGCGACAAGACCGACCAGGAGGTCCGGATGCACCTCGAGGCGATCAGCCGGGACGTGCACGTGGACGAAGGGGCGATCGTCCTCGCCGGCTTCTCGATGGGCGCGCTCCAGGCCGTCGCGCTTGTCATCACCGGTCGCGTTCGCGCGCACGGCGTCGTGCCGATCGCCGCGTGGCTCCCGCACATTGGCGAGTTCACGTCGCTGGCGAACTCGGGCAAGGCGTCCATCCGTCCGACATACGTGGTCATCGGTAGCGAAGATCCGAGCGACCTAGGAGCGAAACAGCTGGTCGCCTTGGTGTCGAGGCACGGTGGCAGAGCACACCTCGACGAGCGGCCAGGCTTGGGTCACGAGTACCCGAACGACATGGCTTCGACGCTCGTTCGCGCGCTTGCATTCGTTAGCGAGTGAGACGTGTGTGACTAGTGCCCGACTCCATCTCTGAACTCCTTTCTTTGTCGGTCTCCCCGCGAAGGTCCACTGCAGGATGGACCTTCCGTCAAGGAGCTATATCAGCGCATCACGTAAGACCTGGGGTCTCGCGCAGCCGGAGCGGCGGATCGGCGCGGAGGACCTGTTCGATGCGCTCGACCAGACGCTTGGGGAGCGTCGCGGGATAGGCCGACGCCGTGAAGAACCCGACCTCGCTCGTCTCCGCCGAGGTCGCTAAGGTCCCTCCGGTCATCCGGCACTCGAAGACGAACACGACGTCGGCAAGGTGGGTCTTCCAGTCCACAATCGCAAGCCGCATCGGCTCGACCTCGATGCCGGTCTCCTCGCGCGTTTCGCGGACCACGGCCGCCCACGGCGTCTCGCCGTGCTCGACTGCCCCGCCGGGGAGCGTCCATAGATCGCGGTCTGCGCGGCGCCCGAGCAGGACCGCGCCCTCGGCATCGCGCACGACCGCGAACGCTCCGACGGTGAACGTCGGCTTCCCGGTGCGCTCGTCGCGCCGGGTGTTCGGACCATGCTCGGCGCGCTCGGTCCGCCACGCCGTGATCGCGGCATCGTGGCCACCGCCGCAGAGCGCGGCAGGGATCTCGGCACTGTCGAACCAACCGGCGGCACGCACCTCGGGCGTCGTGACCTGGCTGCCACCGACCAGGTGTGCGCGGTACACCAGGAGCACGCCGTCGCCGCGCGGGTCGTCGCTGAACGGGAACACGCCAAACACGCCGTCGATGGCCGCGTCGAACCCTGTCTCCTCGCGAGTCTCGCGGAGCGCTGCCGCCTCGGGCGACTCACCGACCTCGACGTAGCCGGCGGGCAGGTTCCAGTGCCCGGCCCACGGCGCGTGGCCGCGCTGGAGGAGGAGCACGCGGCGGTCGTCGGTGATCAGCAGCCCGGCTCCGAGCTTCGGTTGCGGGTAGTGGACGAACCCGCACCCGCCACACGTCAGGCGTGGAAGACTGCCCGCCTCGGCGGTCTGCGCCAACTCCGATCCGCAGCGGGGGCAGTACCGCCACACGCGTGGCACTCTACGACCGTGCAGTGCCGCGGCGAGGACGAGTACGAGCGGGGAGGTGCCTGCGCGCAGAGCCAAGTCTTGCGGCGCCGTCGCGTCGTAGACGCCGCCATCACCGCCCAGCACATTCCAGAAGGAGCCAGGTAATGGGAGATAGTGCGGACGCGCCAGCAGGAAGAGCGCGAATGCAACGGTTAGGAATAGTCCAATGCTTATGAGATTCGGCAGGACTCGCCCAATCAGTCTCACGGCACCTGTTCTAGCCGCCCTTCCGGCTAATGGCCCCAGTCGTGCCACGCGTAACCGTGGCATTGCGTATTAGTATTACTAGGCGCGGTAGTCTCGAGGTCGGGGGCGCCGCCCTGCTGGATGACGTTGGGTTCCATTGCTCTACGCACGCTACTTTGAGCGTCACCGCGATGACGGGTCGGGCGCGGACGCTCGGTGGCGATCGCCACTAAGTCGCGCGGAAGCGCCTACGACCGCCGTGGATCTAGGCAGGCCAGCGCCGCCTCGTCTTGTTCGTGGGCCTCTTGAAACAGATTTCGGTCGGCGAGCTCGCGGGCGTAGGCGCGACGGACCTTGGCGCGCCGCCGTCCGGGTTGCGCGACCGCCGCGTCAACGGCTGCGTCATACGCGCGCCGGAGCACACGCACGCTCGGACGCTGTTTGGCCACCGCCTGGGCCCGAACAAAAGCCGCTTCCGCGCAGGCGTAGGTGGACGCCGAGCGGTTGGCCAGCGTCCTTTCGCTCAACTCAACCGCCAGCGGGAACTGCTTGCGCGCCAGCGCGAGCTCGGCCGCCGTCACGTCGATGAGGGCGCTCAACTGGTCGTAACCGGCTGCGCGCGCGAGCGTGCGAGCCGTTTCTAGAGACTCGCCAGCGCGACCCAGCTGCTTGCGCTCGATGTAGAGCCAGGCCAAGGTGTTCCATGATTCGGCGACCGCGCGCTGTTCACCGAGACGGTCATAGGTTTCCAGGCTCTTGCGAGCCGCAGACAACGCCGCCTCCAGGTCACCTTGCTGCTGCCGCGTGATCGCCAGTCCCGCGTAGAGATGCGCGAGTGCGTCGAGATCGGTCACGTCTTTTGCGATGGCCAGGGCGCGCTCGGCGCGCACGTCTGCCGCGCCGGTCTCGCCAAGATCGACGAACATGGCCGCGAGAAAATTCATGACCTGGAACTCGAAGGTCCGGTCGACCACGACACGAGCATCCAACAGCCGCTCACAGTCGCTCGCAAGGCCGACTGCCTCGGCAAACTCGCCCAGCGCAGCGTGGGCTTGGGCCAGCTCGTAGGTCGCCCGGGCGGTCAATTCCGGATCGGGCAACGATCGAAAGGCTCGTCGCGCTTGGTCTAAGGGGCCGATTGCATCACGCGCGCGGTCTAGACGCAGGAGAACCTGGCCGTGGAGGCGCAGCCAGCGCGCGCGCAGCATCCCCCGGCTGCGCTCGGGAGCGGACTCCGCGGCCCGCCGGGCACCTTCGAAGTCGCCGGTGGCCTGCAGCCGCTGGGCGGCGAAGAGTTCGAGTTCGAGTTCACGGTCACCTCGACTGGCCGGCACCTGGAGCAGTTCGCTGACCCCGACGCCCAGCCGCCGCGCCAGGATCTCGGCCGCGCGCAGTGACGCGCGGGTCTGACCGCTCTCGAGCAAGCTGATGAATCCCGGCGTGAAATCCATGGCCGCGAGCTGCTTCTGGGTGAGGCCCCGTGCGCGTCGGAACTCGCGCAGTCGAGCCCCTAACCCGGGGTCGATGGGCCCTTTGGCCCTCTGTTGGACCCGGCGCGGCGCTGACGCTGCTCGTTTGGGCATGTACCGAGGATAGAAGGAGGTGCCACGTGCGTGCTGCACGTG
>JALZAB010000131.1 GCA_030948585.1 Chloroflexota bacterium | reverse complement strand
GCGCGACGACGGGCTTGGTCGTCACGGCCACCGCGAGCTCCTCGTCGGCGATGCCGCGGAACGTGCCGCGGGTCGGCGGGACGTCGTGGTAGTCGCGGCCCACGGCCATCTTCACGTGGTGCTCGCTGGCCATGAGGTCGTTCGTCGGATCGAAGCCGCGCCATCCGTGCGTCGGCGTGAACGCCTCGATCCAGGCATGGGATGCCGCGGCGCCGCGCTTCGGCACGCCGGGGTCGCTGCCCGCCAGGATGTAGCCGCTCACATATCGCGCCGGGATCGCGATCGCGCGGCACAGTCCGATGAGCACATGGGCGAAGTCCTGACAGACCCCCGATGAATGCGACAGGACGTCGGCGACGCTCGTTTCGACATCGGTGACGTCGGAGCGGTACTCGAAGCGCTCGTGGACCAGGTGCATGAGGTCCCCGACCGCCTCGAACGGCTCCCGCTCCTTGAACGGCGCGGCGATCGCGCCGAGCTCGTCGGCCTGCGGGACCAGCGGAGACGGGTTCCGGTAGTCGGCCGAATCGCCCGGCCCGAGGGCAGTCGGGCGCGAGCGCGGCAGCTGGAACGGATCGGTGAGCGTCGTCTCGATCTCCCCGCGGGTCACGACGTCGAGGGTCTGGTGCGGCCGCGACACCGTGATGAGATGTGCCGCGTTGCCGAATCCGTCGTTGTACCGGCGCACCGATGCGCCTGGCTCGACGCGAAGATCGAACGAGATCCAGCGCTGGTGCTCGTCGGTCCGCGGTCCAAGGCGCGCGTCCATGACGCTCTCGACCACGTCGGCGCTGTACTCGAGCGTCGTCCGGTGCTCGACGGCGATCCTCACTGCTGTTGCTGCTGCGCGGCCATGATCTGGGTTGCGCGCGCCACGCCGACAAGCCGGCCCGGCTGGGGCTGGTCCCGAAGGTACGTCGCCGAGAGCTCGTCTGAGGCCTGCGCGATGAGCTGCTGAATGTGCGTGAGGAAGCTCTCGAGCCCGCGCTCGAAGACCTCGTCGATGGCCGTGAGCTCGACCTGTGCCCGCGCGCGGCCGAGCGTCCGCGCCGCGGGGCCCGGATCGTTCCCCGCTGCGGAGCGCAGCGTGCCGACCGCGTCGAGCGCGGCGCACGCGCTCACGAGCGAGAAGCGCACCGACTGCGGGAAGACCGGGTTGAGCAGGAGGAACTCGACTAGTCGCGCCGGCTCGACGCGCAGTGAGTAGTAGCGCGCGTACGCCTCCGCAGAGCCGCACGTGCGCAGCACCGCGAGCCACCGCACGACATCGGGCCCTGTCGGATCGCTGCCCTGGCCGGCCGCGAGCAGGTGCGACTGCCGGTTGAGGACCCGTGCGACGCCGTCGGCGCGCTCGACGAACTTGCCGAGCTCGAGGAACTGCCACTCCTCCTCGCGCGCGAGGGTCGACTCCCCGAGACCCTGGAATGCCTGCAGCCGCTCGCGCACGAGCCGGGCGAAGGAGACCGCCTCACCCCGCACCTGCCGCGAGGTCGTCGGCGTCGCGAGTGAGCCATGCAGCGTGTTCAGCTCTTCCCACATCTCGCTCGACATCGCCTCGCGGACCCCGCGGGCGAGGGTGCGCGCAGCGCGGACGCACGACACGAGCGAGTCGGGGTTCATCGTGTCGCTGGTGAGGTAGAAGCGGACGTCTTCGCTCGCGAGATCGATGGCGCCCACAAGCGGCGCCCAGAAGTCCTCGGTGCCGGCGTCGAGCTCGAGGTGGCGGGTCACGTCGACCAGCCGTGCGACGGCGATCCCCCGCTCGACGTACCGGGCCACCCAGTACAGGTCGTCGGCCACACGGCTCAGCACCTCAGGCCTCGAGCACCCAGGTGTCCTTCGCCCCGCCGCCCTGCGAGCTGTTGACCACGAGCGAGCCGCTGCGCAGGGCCACGCGGGTCAGGCCGCCGGGCGTGACCTTCACATCGCGGCCGAACAGGATGAACGGCCGGAGGTCGACGTGGCGGCCTTCGAGGTGGTCGCCGCTCCACGTCGGATGGCGGGAGAGGGCGAGGGTCGGTTGCGCGATGTAGCCCCGCGGGTTGTCGCGCACGCGCGTGCGGTACTCCTCGCGGTCCGCAGCCGGCGCGT
>JALZAB010000114.1 GCA_030948585.1 Chloroflexota bacterium | reverse complement strand
TCGACCACACCGTGCAGGTCGGTGAACGGGCCGTCCGTGACGCGGACCGCCTCGCCCTTGGTGAACGCCACCTTGTACTTCGGCGCGTCCAGCTTGATCTGGCGGAGGATGGCACGGACCTCGCCGTCGGTTAGCGGGGTCGGCTTGTTTCCGCTGCCGACGAAGCTCGTGACGCCAGGCGTGTTGCGCACGACGTACCAGGAGTCGTCACCCATGTTCATCTCGACGAGCACGTACCCCGGGTACACCTTCCGCTCGACCGGATGGCGTTTGCCGTTCTTGATCTCGATCTCTTCTTCGGTAGGCACGAGCACTTGGAAGATCTTGTCGCCCATATCCATCGAGTGGATCCGGTGCTCCAGGTTGGTCTTGACCTTGTTCTCGTAGCCGGAATAGGTGTGGATGACGTACCAGCGGCGGTTGTCGTCCTTCTCTTCGGCGGCCTTGCCCGCGGCGGGCGGCGCTGCCACCGGCTCGGGCTCCGGCTCGGGCTCGACGACGGGCTCGGGCTCGGCCTCGGCGACCGCGCCGGCGCGGCGGAATGCCGCCTTCGCCTCGTCGGACGACACGCCCTCGGGCTCCGGCTCGGCGGTCCCGAGGAACGCGCGCGCGGCCTCGGCGGCGGCCTCATCGGAGAGCTTGGCCGCGTCCGGCTGCTCCCGCTCCGCGAGCGGGTCGGCGGCTGTGTCCGTGGGCTCGGTGGTCTCGTTCGTCTCGTCGGTCATGGCTGCTCCTTACTGGGTCGGCGGCAGTGGCGTGGCGTCGGGGATGTTGAGCACGCCCTTGTCGATCACGAGGTGGAACACGTTGTCGAAGGCGAAGATGTAGGCCGACACGAGCGCCGAGATGACGACCACGAGCAGGGTTAGTCGGATGACCTGCTCCTGCGTGGGCCAGGTCACCTTCCGCAGCTCGGACCAGGACTCTTGCGCGAACCGGACGATCCCGCCGGCTGGACGTGTCGCTGTCGCCACTACACCTTGCTCCTCTTCATGCGCGTTGCCATTGGCACGGCGGGAGAGACTCGAACTCTCAACCTACGGTTTTGGAGACCGTTGCTCTGCCAATTGAGCTACCGCCGTATGCCTATCGCGTCTCCCGATGCGCCGTGTGCTTGCGGCACCGCGGGCAGAACTTCGA
The DNA here is from genome assembly GCA_030948585.1 of Chloroflexota bacterium. GTDB lineage: Bacteria > Chloroflexota > Limnocylindria > P2-11E > P2-11E > UBA4735. The sequence continues at coordinate 3,595 of JALZAB010000114.1, read as the reverse complement.
TAGCTCGATACGGTCCGGATCGTTCTTCCGGTTCTTCGTCGTCGCGTACGTGCGCGACCGGCAGGTCCCGCACGCGAGCGTAATGATCGGTCGGTTGTCCTTCGGCATCTATTCGATGACCTTGGTGACCGCGCCCGCGCCCACGGTGTGGCCGCCCTCGCGGATCGCGAAGCGGAGGCCCTCTTCCAGGGCGATGGGCGTGATGAGCGTGATCGTGAGGTTCACGGTGTCACCCGGCATCACCATCTCCGTGCCGGTCGGCAGATCGGCCGACCCGGTGACATCGGTGGTCCGGATGTAGAACTGCGGCCGGTAACCGTTGAAGAACGGGGTGTGCCGGCCACCCTCCTCCTTGGAGAGGATGTAGACCTCGGCCGTGAACTTGGTGTGCGGTTTCACCGTGCCGGGCTTCGCGATGACCTGACCGCGCTCGATGTCCTCGCGCTCGAGGCCACGGAGGAGCAGCCCGATGTTGTCGCCCGCCTCACCCTGGTCCAGGAGCTTGCGGAACATCTCGACGCCGGTGACGACCGACTTGCGCGCGTCGCGGATGCCGACGATCTCGACTTCCTCGCCGACCTTCACGACGCCGCGCTCGGCGCGACCGGTCGCAACGGTGCCACGGCCCTTGATGCCGAACACGTCCTCGATTGGCATCAGGAACGGCTTGTCCTTGGCTCGGACCGGGGTCGGGATGTACGTGTCGACCTTGTCCATCAGGTCGAAGATCGGCTTGAACTCGGGAGCGTTGACGTCCTTGCTCGTGCTCTCGAGGGCCTTGAGGGCGCTGCCCCGGATGATGGGGATCTCCTCGCCTTTAAAGCCGTATTTCGTCAGCAGCTCGCGGACCTCGAGCTCGACGAGCTCAAGCAGCTCCTCGTCGTCGACCATGTCGACCTTGTTGAGGAACACCACCATCTGCGGCACCTGCACCTGGCGCGCGAGCAGGATGTGCTCCCGCGTCTGGGGCATCGGGCCGTCGGCGGCCGAGACCACGAGGATCGCGCCGTCCATCTGGGCGGCGCCGGTGATCATGTTCTTGATGTAGTCGGCGTGGCCCGGGCAGTCGACGTGCGCGTAGTGACGGTTGTCCGTCTCGTACTCGACGTGCGCGATCGAGATCGTGATGCCACGCTCCTTCTCTTCAGGAGCGTTGTCGATCGAATCGAACGCGCGGAAGTCCGCCTGCCCCTTCAGCGAGAGGGTCTTCGTGATCGCCGCGGTGAGCGTCGTCTTGCCATGGTCGATGTGCCCGATCGTGCCGACATTCACGTGCGGCTTGTTGCGCTCGAATTTCTTCTTTGCCATCTCGTCCTTGTCCTCTCGCTACGTTTCTTCCACCGAGGCTTGAGCCCACCTCGGGGATCGAACCCGAGACCTCGTCCTTACCAAGGACGTGCTCTACCAACTGAGCTAGGTGGGCGGTCTCGTTCCTGGCATCAAAAAGAGGTTGCTTTCGGCAACCCCTTCGCGCGCCTGGACAAGAATGATTATCCGCCTCCGCGTGCGCCCGGTCAACGAATGGGCCCGAGAACGGGCCAGAACTGGCCATTCCGCGCGTTCACCTTCCCATTACCTGCTTCTCATGGACTTTTCATGCTCAACGCGCCCACGAGGGCCATCATTTGGCCATGTTCGACAACCGGCCGCCGGCCCCCTGGCGCGAGCAGCCTTCACGGTGGAGCGATCCAGCGGAGGAGCAGACGCAGCCCGTCCTCGCACCCCCTCCCCCGCCCGCGCCTCCGAAGCGCAAGCGCACGAATGACGGCCTGGCGCTGCTGCTGGTCGGCGCGCTCATCGGTGGCGTGATCGGTATCGGCGGCGCCCGAGCGATCACACCCCGGCTGTTCCCTGAGACCGCGAGCTCCCCGGCGGCGAGTGCCTCCGCGGCCGATCCCTCGGCCGCAACCGCGATCAAGAACGTGCTCACGAAGGCGAACCAGGCGCAGGCCCAGGCGTTCGCGATGCGCGACCCATCGCCGATGCGCGCGACCTCTACCGACAATCACTACGCCGAGATGGTCCAGATCAACAACGACCTCGCGAGTGGCGGCGTGACGAAGATCGAGCTGCTGGACATCAGCTTCGGTGACATCACGGTGAATGGCACGACCGCGACCGCCACGACGACCGAGACCTGGCGGAGCACGTACGCGGACGGCTCGACCGACCAGAGCACGGATGAGAACGACTACGTCCTCCTGCTGGAGAACGGCACCTGGCGGATCGAGTCCAACACCCAGCCCGGCAGCACGGGCGTGACCGCGCCGACGCAGCCGCAGACACCGACGAATACAGGAGTGCGCAGCACCTCGCGGAACTGGTCCGGCTATGTGGCCACCGGCGGCACCAGCTATACGTCGGTCAGCGGTACCTGGATAGTCCCGAAGCCCGACCCCAAGGTGACCGGTATCGATGCGACCTGGGTCGGCATCGGTGGCGCGAACACGACGGACCTCATCCAGGCCGGTACGGAGGCAACCGTCAACGGCGACGGCTCGGTGACCTACGATGCCTGGACCGAGACGCTGCCGCAATCGACGAAGACGATCTCACTGTCGGTGGCTCCGGGTGACACGGTCAGCGTCACGATCACGGAACAGACGAGCGGCGTGTGGCTGATCGACATGAAGAACGTCACGTCGGGCCGGACCTACACCACGACCATCCGCTACAACTCGTCGAAGTCCTCGGCCGAGTGGATCCAGGAGGCGCCGAGCGTCGGCCGCGGTATCGCGCCCCTCGACAACTTCGGCACCGTCCAGTTCACCGGCGGCAGCGTCGTCGTCGACGGCAAGAAGCAGAGCCTCAGCGGCGCCGGCGCAAAGGCCGTGACCATGGCCAACGGCGCGAATCAACCGCTCGCGGTCCCCTCAGGGATCGGCGGTGACGGATCGAGCTTTAGCGTGACGCGGACGAGCACCCCGGGAATCAACACCGGAGGCGGCGGGGGACAGAGCCCCGGCCGGCGGCGGGGCTAGCACGGGCTGACCACGAGGTCGAGCTCGCGACCAACGATCGCGGCCAGTCGCTCGACCTCAGCGAGCAGGGCGCTCCGGGGTGGACGTCCCGACTCGGCGAACCACGCGACCTGAACCTGGCTCGGACCCACCTCCCATGTACCAGTGACCCGCCCGCCCGCCACCACGACCGGCGCGATCCAGCCGCTCTGCTTGCTCACCGCTCCTCGCCGCGCCGCCGGGACGACATGACCGTCCGCCGTCCCCGGCCCGAGGACGTACTGATCGAATCCCGGGAGCATCCGGACGGCACGTGTGGGCTTCGTCGAGCGCAAGGCATCGACGTGCTCGCTGAGGACGTAGGCCTGCTCGCCAGCGACCTTGACTTGGGTAACTCGATCGCCCAACCCGTCGAACCATCCTTTGATGTGCCGCTTGCCGAACCATCCTCCGGCGAGCCAGTGCCCGAAGCCCTCGACGGTCGCCGGGCCGTAGGCGCCGAGGTAGGCGATGACCGCGCGGGGAGCGGCTTCGGCAGGATCCGGGAGTCCGGCCCACCGGGCGCTCGCCGCGGCCGGATGCCGGAAGGTGACCCGTGCGCCGCGGCTCGGGCCGAAGCACAGATCCCCTTGCCA
>JALZAB010000102.1 GCA_030948585.1 Chloroflexota bacterium | reverse complement strand
CTCGCCGTCGAGGGCATCTCGCGCGAAGGCGGCCTCGTCGACATGGGCCTGCTCACGGGCGTCGTGACGAAGTACGGCGCGTGGTTCAACTACGGCGAGACGCGTCTCGGGCAGGGACGCGAGAATGCGAAGCAGTTCTTCCGCGACAACCCCGACGTCGCAGCAGAAGTCGAGGGCAAGGTCCGCGAGAAGAGCGGTGCCGTGCCGGTCGGCGGCCCGGATGAGGAAAGCTAGCCGGCCCGCACGCGACGCGCCGCCGCTCGGCGACGCCTACGACGCGGCCGTCCGGTATCTTGGCCCGCGTCCGCGCAGCGTGGCGGAGATCAAGCGGCACCTCCGCACGAAGCGATTCGACGAAGCGGCACAGGACAAGGCCATCGACCAGCTGCGCGCGCAGCGGTACATCGATGACGAGGCGTTCGCGCGGTACTGGGTCGAGCAGCGGGCGAAGTTCCGGCCCAAGGGCGAGCGGGCCATCGTCAGCGAGCTCATGCAGAAGGGTGTGGCTCGCGAGACCATCGACGTCGTCCTGGGCGAGGCCGATCCCGACTCTGAGACCAAGCGCGCCAGACAGGCCATCCGCCGGCCGATGACCCGGTGGCTGTCGATGGACGACAACGAGCGGAAGCGCAAGATCCACCAGTACCTGATGAGCCGCGGCTTCAGCTACGAGGTGATCGAGGACGTCATCGCGCACCCGGAGGAAGAGGACGTGGGAGATGAGTGACTCCATCGCGCGGAACGTCGAGCAGTGGACGAAGAACAATCACGAAGCGCTGGACGCGCGCGCCGCGGGTGCGTGGGCTCGTACCGACCCGACGTGGGGCGTGTTCGGCATCCGCGAAGCGGATCTCGGGTCGCCGCTCGGCGATGTGCGCGGGCTCGATGTGGTCGAGCTCGGATGCGGCACGGCGTACTTCTCCGCCATCCTCGCCAAGCTCGGCGCTCGGCTTGTGGGCGTGGACCCGACGCCGGCGCAGCTCGCGACCGCGCGGCGCATGCAGAATGAGACCGGCATCCGGTTCGCCCTGGTGGAGGCCGCCGGCGAGGCTGTTCCGTTGCCCGATGCGTCATTCGATCTCGCGTTCTCCGAGTACGGCGCGTCGCTGTGGGCGGATCCCCGGAAATGGCTACCCGAAGCCGCTCGCCTCCTGCGGCCGGGCGGACGGCTCGTCTTCCTGACCAACTCGACGATCGCGATGCTCTGCTCGCCGGATGTGGGCAACGTGGGGGAGCAGCTGATGCGGCCGCTGAAAGGGATGTATCGGACCGACTGGCCGGACGAGATCGGTGTGGAGTACCACCTGGCGCACGGCGACTGGATCGATCTGCTGCATGCATCCGGGTTCGAGGTCGAGCGGCTCATCGATGTCTACGCCGACGCGGACTCGACGCGGCACGACTACTACGGCTACGTCAGCCCCGAATGGGCGCGGCAGTGGCCGGCGGAAGAGATCTGGACCGCGCGCAAGCGGACCTAGCCGACGGCCGCCAGCGCATCGATCGCCGTAGCCAGCTCGATGTCGGCGCGTGAGACGCCCTTCGTGACATGGGTCGTGAGGACGATGCGCACGGTCTTGTAGCGCTCTACGTGGATGTCCGGGTGGTGGTCCGCCTGGGCAGCGGCCTCGGCGACCTGGTCGACGAAGCTGATGGCGCTTTTCCAGCCTTTCAGGGTGAATGTCCTGGTGATCGAGCCCCCGTCCCGCCGCCAGCCGGGGATCTGCTCGAGGGACCGGATGAGCACGTCCTCCGGGAGGAGCTGTTCGCTTTCCGGCACGGTCATCCTGTTATTCTCGCGTCACTTAACACTTGTGAACTCCCGGCGCCCGGGGCACGCCGTCCCGAACGCCGATTCCGCGTCCGGGGGCCTGCGCCCTCACAACGGCGCCGGCTTCGCGTACGTGGCACACGGAAAGGAATCTGGCCATGCCCGAGAACCTCGTCGTGGGCGTCATTGCCCTCGCCGTTGGGTTGCTCGTCGGCTTCGGGATCGCCCTCGTGGTCCGCCGCAGCATCGCCCT
>JALZAB010000091.1 GCA_030948585.1 Chloroflexota bacterium | reverse complement strand
ACCTGCACGATCGGCTCGACGCCGGCGTCGCGGATGAGGAGGGCCGCCGGGATCGCGGCCATCGCCACGTTCGCCCGGTTGCTGTCCGTCACGTTCACCGCGTCGACCGCGCCCTTGAGCACCTCCGCGCGGCGGCGAACCACCGACGCGGCGGCGCTGCGTGGAGGATTCAGCTCAGCGGTGACGACGAACTCGCCCTGACGGAGCAGAGACGCGAGCGATGCCAACGGGCTATGGCTCCTTTCATCTTTCCTTGGATCCCAAGGACGGAAGTGGCACCGCAGCGGGGCTCCGCCGGTTGCCGAGGCGTCAACGGGCCGTTCCCTCAGCCTCTCTGGATGAATGTGGTCGAAGCATAGTCGAGCGCGGCTCGCCTCCGGACGCCGGTCAGCTCGGAGGCAGCTGCTCGAGCCACCAGCGCGCCTTGGCTCTGTTGGCGAACTCGCGTGTAGAGGCAAGGGGAACCTTCCACTCGGGCACCTGTGCGACGACCTCGATGCCCGTCGCGATCGCGGCATACATGACGAGCTGGGCAGCCGTGAAGTCGAAGGTCAACTGCCGGGCGATCTCCCAGTAACGGCCGAATGCGGTGCCGGCCGCTGCGAGATCGCCGGAACGGATCGCCCCGGCGGCATCCACAGCGGCGAGACGAAGCTCGTTCGCCAGCGGACTGGGCGCGCGGTCATGCGCGCGCACGACATCTAGGAGCTCGTGCACGCCCGTCGCGAGCGCGACGCTGGTGATGAGCGCGTGCCAGGGACCGCCGATCACACCGGCAACGGCTGGATTCTGAGAGCGATCGCGGAGCGTCTCCGCGATGCGCCGCGCCTCAGGTCCGTCGCCGCTGAAGGCGACCGCGAGCGTGGCGAGGCCGGCCGTGGGCACGTATTGCTGCGGATCGCCGCTCGTGCGGCGCGCCAGCTCCTCGACCGCAGCCGTCCGCACCGCAATCGGGCCGTCGATCGCCAAGACGCAGAGCGTTTGTCCCGCGGGTCCGAGATAGTCGCTGCCCTGACGCACGGCGTCCCACGCGCGAAGCGCCCCCTCGAGGTCACCACTCTGCGCGAGCAGCTCGGCCTCGCCGCGGTGGAGCCACGCGACCATGCTCCGCTCCTGGCCATGGGCGCGGGTGTACTCGATGCCTTCACGCACGAACGCGAGCTGCCGTTCGCGGCTCCAGCCGACGAAGGCCATGTAGAGCGATTGGTTGTTCCACGCCCGCGCGGCCGTCGTGACGAGGCCAGCCTCGAGTGCGACCTTGCGTCCGCGATCAACGAGCGCGACGGCGTTCGCAGCGTCTCCGCCGCCCATCAGCGCGCTGCCTTTCGATATGAGGGCGTTGGCGAGGGTGAAGGGATCGTTGAAGCGCTCGCCGAGGGAGATCGCTTGATCCGCAGTCTCGACCGACTCTGCGAGCCAGCCGCCGGTCATTTGAAGGCCGGAGAGGTGGGCCAACGCGCGCGCGAGCTCAACGCACTCCTCCCCTTCGACCACGTCGATCGCCTCCCGCGCGGTCCCCGCGGCCGCGTCGACGTCTCCCCGGAGCCAGTGTTGCCGGCTCGCGAGACGCAACGCGCGAGAACGTCCGCGGCGGTCGCCCCGCTGCTCGAACGCCGCGGCCGCTTCCTTCGCGGCCTTCAGCGACCGCGTCTCGTCGAAGTGTTGATAGGCGTCCGCGAGCTGTTCCAAGACCCCTGGAAGCTGATCGTCCGGGACGCCGATCTCGAGCGCTCGTTCGAAATGGGCGACCGCATCGCGCGGTGCATCGGCGCGAGCGGCGCGGCTCGCAGCCTCGAGCAGCTTCGGCAGGGCACGCGCTTGCTCCCCTGCCGCGAGGAGATGGTGCGCGAACAGGGACGGCTCGGCGTCCGCGTCGCGTTCGAGCGCGTCCGCGACCGCGCGATGCAGGCGTTTGCGCTCGCGCACGAGGAGGTCGTCGTACACGACCTCTCGGGTGAGCGCATGGCGGAACGCGTGCTCCTCGTCGCCGCCGCTCGCGTCGGTCACCAGCTGTAGCTCGATGAACTCGCGGATGCGCGTCTCGAGCGCGCGGTCGTCCGTGCCGGTCACGCTGCGCAGCAGCTCGAACTCGAAGCGATGTCCGATGACCGCAGCCGCAGAGAGCGTGTCCCGGGCCTCGCTCGAAAGCTCCTCGACACGGGCCCGGACGGCCTCGACGATCGACCCCGGAATGGCGAGCTGTTCGATGGGCTTGCGGGCCCACCCGTCCTCCTTCCAGAACACGCCGCCGGAATCGACGATCGCCTTGAGCAGCTCCTCAGTGAAGAAGGGGTTGCCCTCAGAGCGCGCGTACACGGCGTCGCGGAACTCCGGGGACACCTTCACGCCAGGGTCGCTGGCGGCGAAGGTCGCCCGGATGAGCTCACCGGTCTCATCGGGAGTGAGCCGCTTCAGCTGGATCTCGGTGACGAGGCGCTGACGCTGAAGCTCGGCAAGCGTGCGGAGCAACGGGTGGCGCCGGTGCATCTCGTCACTCCGGTACGTCGCGAGGATCAGCACGCGAGCGTCACGCAGCTCCCGTGCGAGATGCTGGAGCAGCTCGAGGCTCGTCTCGTCAGCCCAGTGCAGGTCTTCGAGCACCACGAGCACGGGGGCCTCGCGAGCGAACGCCCGGAATAGATGTTGGAACGCGACAGTGAGGCGATGACGCTCGAGGCCGGTCGGCGCGACCGCGCGCTCGATGCGTCCGAGCTCCGGAAACAGCTCCGCGAGGTCGGGCGCGCTCCGTTGCAGAACTCGGCCGAGCTCATCGCGATCGAGTCCGTGAAAGCCGGATCGAATGGCTGACACGAACGGCGCGTATGGAAGCGCTGAATCGGACTGATGCGTCAGGCCCACTAACACGCGGGCCCCAGCTGCCGTGGCGTGCGCCTGGGCCTCACGGACGAACTTGGACTTCCCCACGCCAGCCTCGCCGCCGAGCACCACCGTTTGTCCGGCGCCACTGAGCGCGGCCGTGAGCGCCCGATCGAATGCGGCCGTTTCCGCGGCGCGGCCGACGACCACCGGGCACAGCAACTGGCCGGCTGCCGGCGCGTTCGACGGAGCGGACGCCATCGGCGGCGGCGGCGCCGACGGTTCCACGGTCGCCGCGCGTTCGCGCCACTCGACGCTCCATGCCCGGATCGGCTCCGTGACGCCCTTCAAATCGAGCGGTCCGCGATCGGTCATCGGGAGGCTCTGGCTCGTGCGCACCAGGCCGCGCAGCGTGTCGCTGATGATTAGCTCCATCGCCCGCGCCTTGCCGGTGAGCCGGCTCGCGATGTTCACGGCCGAGCCCACGAACTGATCGTCGTACTCGACGGTCTCGCCGGCGTGAAGTCCGACCCCGATGCGCAATGGCATGGACGGGTCACGAGCGTTCTGCGCTTCGGCCGCCCGCAGGATCGAGACCGCGCACTCGAGGGCGCTCGATGCGCTGGTGAAGACGACGTAGAAGGAGTCGCCCTCGGTCTTCACCTCAGCGCCCTCGTGGCGAGCGACCTCACGTCGGACGAGCGTTCGGTATTCGCGCAGGAGCCGGGCGGCGGCTGCGTCTCCCTTCGCTTCCACGTAGCTCGTGTAGTCACGAAGGTCGGAGAAGAGGAACGCGCGCGCGGCAGTCGAGGCCTTGCGCCGGATCGGTGTGGCTCGAGCGCGGGGCATATCCACGCAAGTCTATTGGCAGAACTCGGTCGCAAATCGCCGCCGGTAGCATCGGCAGCGATGCGAGGTCCGTCGCCGATCGTCATCGCCGTGCACGTCACCCTCTCACTTGCGCTTGGCGGGCAATGGATCGCCGCGAAGCTCGGCGTGGCCGCTCCCGGCGCTTGAGTTCTCGACCATGCGCTGATGGTGGTGATGGGGACGGCGATGGTGCTGCCACTCGGTGTCCTCGCGCAGCGCTACCGCGACGTCCCGTCCTGGAGCACCGACACCTGGCTCGCCGCCGCGTTCCTGGGAGTGTTCTCGACCGGAGTTGCGTACGTCCTGTTCTTCTGGGCAGTGAGGCGGTTCGGCGCGAGCCTGGCGGCAACGGTCGCCTATTTCACGCCGATCACCGCTCTGCTGCTCGCGTTTGTGATCCTCGCGGAGCGCCCGGTGCCGTTGCAGGTGGCCGGGCGCCGTGGTGATCGTGCTCGGGGTGCGCATCGCCGCGCGCAGATCGCGACCGCAGCCAACACCTAAACTCGCGACTCCATGACAGACCGCCTCGTCGAACGGACTCTACGCGCCTTCAGCGACGAGCTGGCGTCATCGGCTGCCGTGCCGGGGGGCGGCAGCGCGGCGGCGTACAGCGGGGCGATGGGCGCCGCGCTCGCCGCGATGGTCGGGCGGATCGCCGAGCGCAAGGAGACGAACGAAGCGACGACGACGCTCATTGCCGAGGCGGACAACCTCCGAGCGGACTTCATCCGCCTCGTCGACGACGACAGCGCCGCGTATGCCCGCGTGAGCGACGCCATGAAGCTGCCGAAAGCCAGCCCGGAGGAGAAGGCCGCCCGCGCCGAACGCATGCAGTCGGCCTTGCTTGCGGCATCTCGGGTCCCGCTCGAGGTCGCGAAGACGAGCCGCCGGCTGCTGGACCTGTGCGAACGGACGGTGCAGCGCGCGGCGAGTGCGACCGTCAGCGACGTCGGTGTGGGCGCCCTCATGGCGGAGACCGCGCTGCGCGGCGCGGCGCTGAACGTGATGATCAATCTCGCGTCGGTCAAGGACGCCGCGCAGGTGAAGGCGCTGTCAGAGGATCTCGACGGGGCCGTCGATGGCGCGGACGCGCAGCTCAAGCGGATCACTGACTTCGTGGAATCGCGGATCGCGCGGTAATGGCGCGGCTGCTCCACGGGCGGCCACTCGCGGAGAAGATCAAGAAGGAGACCCGTGCCCGCGCCGAGGCACTGAAGGCACGGAAGATCCAGCCGAGGCTGGCCGTCGTCGGCCTTGGAGGCGACCCCGCTGCGCATTCATACGTGCAGCGCCTTCAGGGCAGTGCCACCGATTCCGGGATCGAGACCGTCGGCGGGTTCATGCCACGCGAAACAACGGAGCAACAGCTGATCGCGCACCTCGAGCAGCTCTCAATGGACCGGACCGTGAACGGCATCCTCTTGCTGACGCCGCTCCCGGCCGCGCTCGACGAGGCGCATGTGATCGACCACATTGCGATCGCGAAGGACGTCGAGGGGATGCATCCGTTCAACATGGGATTCCTCGCCGACGGCCGGCCGCGCTTCATCCCCTCGACCGCCGACGCCGTGGTCGCGCTGTTGAAGTTCTACGACGTCCGGCTTGAGGGGGCGCACGCGGTCATCGTTGGGCGAAGCACGGTGATCGGCCGGCCAGCGGCGTACCTGCTTCTCGCCGAGAACGCGACCGTCACAATCGCGCACCGGCGCACGACTTCGTTGGAGAAGCTGACGCAGATCGCCGACATCGTCGTCGTTGGAGTCGGTCGTCCCTCGTTCCTGACCGGCGCGATGGTGAAGCCGGGCGCCACCGTTATCGACGCCGGGATCAACATGACGCCCAACGGCCTCGCGGGGGATGTGGAGCTCGAAAGTGTCGCTGCCGTCGCGGGCGCGCTCAGTCCGGTGCCCGGGGGGCTCGGCGCAGTAACGGCGGCGTTATTGCTACGGA
>JALZAB010000081.1 GCA_030948585.1 Chloroflexota bacterium | reverse complement strand
GGCCACGCTCGCGCGGCCGGCGCCGACCCCGACCCCTGCGCCGACCGCGTCGCCGACCCCGAGCCCGGTACCGAGCCAGAGCCAGACCGCGGGCGCGACGCCGGTCGCCTGCCCGGCGGCGAGCGGGGGCAGCGACCGCAACCAGGCGCAGCTCACCGCGATCCGGACGGCCCACAATCCCGGCTTCGACCGAGTCGTCTTCGAGTTCGGCCCATCGTCGGTAGGCCCGTACGGAGTGCCGCCGTGGACGGTCGCGGTCGCCAATGGGTTCGTCGGGACGAGCGGCAAACAGGTCCCAGTCGACGGCAACGCATTCCTACAGGTCCGCTTCGGCAACGCCTCGACGGTCGATCCGGCCACCGGGACGCAGACCTTCACCCAGACCGACATCCATCCCGGCCTGCCCGTGGTACGGCACGTGAAGCTGATCGACGACTTCGAGCGCGTCATGGTGTGGGGCCTCGGGCTCGAGCGCCTGGTCTGCGCGAAGGTCAGCGAGCTATCGGGCCCGATCCGGGTCGTGGTGGACCTCCCGACCCCGCCCTGAGATAATCAGGTCTCCGAAGAACGCGATCAGGGGAGCGACTCCATTTGGCTGAGGCACCCAAGCTCGAGGTCCGTCCGCGCACCGTGCTCGGCAAGAAGGTCGGGGCGATGCGCCGTGAAGGCCGTCTGCCCGGCGTGATCTTCGGCGGGCACGCCGACTCGACCCCGGTCGAGACGGACACCAGCATTTTCCAGAAGGGCTACCGCCGCTGGGGCCAGACCACGCTCCTGTCACTCACCGGACTGGATGGTGGCGAGGTGCCGGTGCTGGTGCACGACGTTTCGCGCGAGCCCCGTAGCGGATCGCTCCTCCACGTCGACTTCGCCCGCGTGTCGCTGACCGAGAAGACCCATGCGGAAGTGCCGCTGCACTTCATCGGCGAATCTCCGGCCGTCCGCACCCACGGTGGCGTCATGGTCCACACGCTCAGCGAAGTGCGGATCGAAGCCTTCCCCCAGGACATCCCACACCAGATCGACGTCGACCTGTCCAAGATCGAGCAGATCGAGGACACCATCTACGTGCGCGACCTCGTGGTCGATGCCTCCAAGATCGAGATCCTCAACGACGGCGAGCAGGTCATCGCGAAGGCCGTCGCTCCACGCGCCGAGGAAGAGGTCAAGCCCGCGGCGGTCGCTGCCGAGGGCGCCGTCGCCGAGGGCGAGGAGACCGAAGAAGGTGCTGCACCGGCCGCAGCCGGCGCTGCGCCGGCCGCAGGTGCTGCTGGAGCGAAGGGCGCCGCACCGGCCGCGAAGGGTGGCGCACCGGCTGCCAAGGGCGCGCCCGCAGCCGACGCGTCGAAGGGCAAGAAGGGCTAGCGACCCTGCGCGACGAGCGCGAAGTCCTCGATCCGCGCGTCGGGGAACGGATTGTCGGCGTGCTCCAGGCTGCGCAGCTCGACCTCATCTTCGCCGGTGCCGCGCGAGGCGATCTCGAGAGCCCGCTGCAGCCGCTGGGCGTGCGAACGAAAGCGCTCCGCTGCGTAGTCGCCGGCTTGGCCCGTCGTGACGAGGAACGGCCAGTCGCTCGACTCGAGGAGCAAGAGCTCCCGTAGCGCGTGATCCGCGCCGCGCTTGCGGAGCGAGTCGCGCGGCGGCGCATCGGCGACGGCGCGCACGCGCGACACGGCCTCGGCGATGCCGTCCCACATCCACTGCGTCTGCGGCGCGCGCCACGTGGTGTGGTCGTTGTTCTTGCCCCACGATCCCTCGGCGAGCGCGATGCGCTCGCGCGGTGGCTCGGCGTCCAGGCGTCCGGCGGCGGTGGTCGCGAACGGGCCGAGATCGCGAAGCACGAGCCCGAGCCAGTCGATCCCCTCGAACCACCAGTGGCCGAACAGCTCGCTGTCGAACGTCGTGACCACGAGACCGTCGCGGGCGGTGGCGTCGCGGTGCGCCGCGAGCTCCGCGCGCACCGATGCGCAGAAGTGCTCCGCGTGCGATCGCACACGCGCAGCTGCGGCCGCGACGTCGTACTCGGCCTTATCTCCCAGGTCGGTCGTGCCGGTGACACGCCAGTAGCGCAGCCCGGACCGGTCGTCCTTCCGGTGGAACTCGCGATAGAACGGGTCTCCCGGGTAGCCCTGCGACGCGGACCACACCTGACCGGAGATCTCCGGATGCCGCGACAGCGCGGCCACCCGGGAATCTCCCACCAGGTACGGACGGAAGAGATCGACCGTGGCGTCGATGAGCGGCTCGGCGTCCACGGCGATCGCCACATCGCGTCCGCCGCCGGAATGGCGCTCGGTCCGCTTCGAGCGGAACGGCTTGGCGGCGCGGGCGACCTCGCGGCCGACCATCAGCGCGGCGTCGGTGAAGAAGTGGGTCAGGCCATGACGTTCGAGGCTCCGCTCGAGCCCGGGCCGGTACGCGCACTCCGGAAGCCAGATCCCCGTCGGGTCGATGCCCGTGAGGCGCCTCGTCGAGCGGAGTCCGACCCGCAGCTGCGCCTCGACCGAGCGCTCGTCGAGCAGCGGCAGGTAGCCGTGCGTGGCCGCCGACGTGAGGATCTCCACTTCGCCGGTGCGGGCGAGATCGGCGAACGCGCCGACGATGTCATTGCCGAAGCGTTGGGTGAACGCCTGCTTCAAGCGCGTGTACGAGGCGCGATAGAACTCCGCCACGGCCTGTTTCGCCCGCGCGCCGGCGACACCGAAGTCCCACGCGTCGAGCTCCGCGCGCCGGATCTGGTCATCGGTGTACGCGAGGAACCGGGTGCAGATGTCCGGGTCCGCCAGCTGCTCGATGAGCGTCGGGGTGAGGCCGATGGTGATGCGGTAGCGCACGCCATCGGCGCGCAGATCGTGGAGCAGCACGAGGAGCGGCAGGTACGTTCCCAGGATCGCCTCGTGCACCCATTCCTCACCGTGGGGCCAGCGACCCGCGCCCCGCACGTAGGGCAGGTGGGAATGCAGGACGAGCGCGAAGGCGTCGGGCATGCGACCCAGACTACCTGTGCTTAGCATCGCCGCGGTGAGCGAGCGACCGTTCGAGATCGATGCCGACATCCGCGTCGCAGCCACATTGCCGGCTCGCGTCTACTCGGATCCCGCGCTCTTTGACCAGCAGCGGGATCGCGTCTTCTCCCGGACTTGGCAGTACGCGGGGCACGACGACCTCGTGCGCGTCGCAGGCCAGGTCTTCCCGTTCAGTTTGCTTCCCGGCGCGCTCGACGAGCCGCTCGTGCTCACGCGGGATGCCAATGACGGCCTGCATTGCCTCTCGAATGTGTGCACGCACCGTGGAACGCTCGTCGCCGAAGGGGCCGGGCATCTGCAGCAGCTGCGCTGCCGCTACCACGGCCGGCGGTTCGCGCTGGACGGGCGGTTCCACTCGATGCCCGAGTTCGAGGGCACCGTGAACTTCCCCTCGGCCGCCGACGATCTGCCCCGCGTGTCGCTCGCGCAGCTCGAGCGCTTCGTCATGGTCGCGCTCGCGCCGGCGATGCCGTTCGACGCGGTCGCGGCGCCCGTGCGCTCGCGCCTCGCCGGTCTCCCGTTCGCCGACCTCGTGTATGACGCGTCCGCCGCCCGCGACTATCTCGTGGAAGCGAACTGGGCGTTGTACATCGATAACTACCTCGAGGGATTCCACATCCCATACGTCCACTCGAGCCTCGCGACGACGCTCGACTACGGCGCGTATGCGGTCGAGCTCGAGCGCTACGCGGTGCTGCAGCTGGGCATCGCGAAACCCGGCGAGCGCGCCTTCGCGCTGCCGCCCGAACACCGGGACGCGGACCGCTCCATCGCGGCGTACTACGTCTGGCTCTTCCCGACGACGATGTTCAACGTGTACCCGTGGGGCGTGTCCGTCAACGTGGTGACGCCACTCGCGGTCGACCGGACACGCGTGTCGTTCCTTCCGTTCGTCTGGGACGAGAGAGCGCGCGGCGATGGCGCGGGGTCGGGCCTCGATCGCGTCGAGCGGGAGGACGAGGCGATCGTCGAAGCGGTGCAGCATGGCGTACGGTCGCGGCTCTACGACCGCGGCCGGTATTCGCCCGCGCGCGAAGGCGGCGTGCACCACTTCCACCGGCTGCTGGCGGAGTTCATGCGTGCGTGAGGTCCGCACCGTACGTGCGGAGCTGGACGATCTGGACGCGCTCGTGCCCCTCTTCGATGGGTATCGCGTGTTCTACGGCCAGCCGTCGGACCTCGATGGCGCGCGGACGTTCCTGGCCGACCGGCTGAAGCGCGGTGAGTCGGTGATCTTCTTGGCGGTCGCCGATGGCGAGATCGTCGGATTCACCCAGCTCTACCCATCGTTCTCATCCGTGTCGATGAAGCGGCTCTGGGTGTTGAACGATCTGTTCGTCGCACCGGAGGCCCGACGGTCGGGTGCGGGCCGGGCGCTCATCCTCCGCGCCGAGCGCTGGGCGACTGAGACCGGCGCGAAGGGCCTGACGCTCACGACGCAGGTCACGAACGTAACCGCGCAGGGCCTCTACGAGAGCTGCGGCTGGACGACGGACGATGAGTTCGTCCACTATCACCGCTTCTTCTGACCGGCGCCGCGACCCCGACGAGGTAAAATGGACTTCGGCCTTCGTGCCGACGTAGCTCAGTTGGTAGAGCAGCGGTTTCGTAAACCGCCGGTCGGCAGTTCGAGTCTGCCCGTCGGCTCAG
>JALZAB010000065.1 GCA_030948585.1 Chloroflexota bacterium | reverse complement strand
CGTCGCTGACCGAGTCCTTCGGCCTCGTCGCACTGGAGTCGATGGCCTGCGGGACGCCGGTCGTCGGCACACGCGTCGGCGGGCTGCAGACGGTCATCGAGAACGATGTTTCGGGCCTCCTCGTGCCGGCGGGTGACGACACCGCGCTCGCCGAGGCGATGGCCCGCGTGCTCCTCGACCCTGCGTTACGGCTTCGATTGGCCGCGGGCGCACGAGAGCGCGCCAAGGCATATTCATGGCACCACGTCGGCGAGGCCGTCGCAGCGCTGTACGCGGATCTGATGCAGCCGGTGGAGGTCTGATGGCAGACGCATTCCAGCTCCCACGCCGCGCCATGGCGATCGTTGCCCATCCCGACGACGTCGACTTCGGCTGCTCCGGGACGATCGGACTGTGGACGAAGCTCGGGGTGCACGTCACGTACTGCCTCATCACCAGCGGGAACAAGGGCACCCACGATCCGAACATGACGCCCGAGCGGATCGCCGCGATCCGTGAGAAGGAGCAGCAAGAGGCCGGGCGTCGGGCGGGCGCCTCGGAGTTCGTGTTCCTGCGTCACGACGATGGGGAGACCGAGGTCACCATGGAGCTGCGCGGCGAGGTCTGCAAGCAGATCCGGATCCACAAGCCCGATCTCGTCTTCTGCCCCGACCCATGGCGTCAGTATCAGATGCATCCCGATCATCGCGTCGCCGGGTGGGCCGGGCTCGACGGCGTCATCGCCGCGCGCGACCACCTGTTCTTTCCCGAGCAGCTCACCGGTGGCCTCGTGCACCACCGCGTATCGCGCGTCCTCATGTTCGGAACGGCCGAGCCGAACATCTGGTTCGACATCTCGACGTCGATGAAGACGAAGATCCACGCCTTGCAGGCCCACGAGAGCCAAGTGAAGGACTTCAAGCAGCTCGCGCAACGGATGCACGCCTTCGCGGGCGCGACCGGTAAGGCGTGGGGCCTGGAGAAGGCCGAAGCCTTCCGCTACCTGGAGCTCGCGTAGCGCCATCGGACGCTGACCGGCCGCCTGCGCTCGCCGTATTCGCCGGGAGCGCGCTGGCGATCGGGCTGACCGTCGGCTTCGGCCTCGGTCTTTGGCTCCTCCTTGCACGGGTGTGGGGCGTCAACCTGTTCGGCGCGAGCTGGCTCGCACTCGTCCAGGTCCACGGTGTCCTGCAGCTCTTCGGGTTCGTCGGACTCCTCGCGATGGGCGTCGGCCTCCACGCCCTGCCGCGATTCCGGGGTGCTGGACCGCCAGCGCGGTCGCTGGTGTGGACCGCGTACGCCGGGACAGTCTCGGGGCTCGCGCTGCGCGCCCTCGCGCAACCGATCCCTGAGTTTCCCGCACGCGGTGCGCTCCTGTTGCTCGGTGGCGCGCTGCCGGTCGTTGGAACGATCGCGTTCGCTGCAGCGGCGATCGGATCGTTGCTCGCGGGTCGGAACGCCCACCGCCCGGACGAGCTCATCATCGGCGCGGGCGTCGTTGTCTTCCCAATGGCTGCGCTGCTCATCGCGCTCGAGGCCGTCGGGTCGGCGCCGCTCATCGTCGATCAGACCACCGACGACCGCGCGCTCTGGACGATGCTTCTCGGGGGGATCGGGACGCTGATCTTCGGCGTGTGGGCCCGCCTGGCCCCCGGCTTCGTCGCGGCGCTTCCCGCCCGACCGCGCCTGCTGCTCGCCGGCGTCGCGCTTTGGCTTGCCGGCGTCGCAGTCTTCGCGGCGGGGACCGGAGCCGGCGCATGGCTGTTGCTTGCTGGCCTCGCGACAACGACGCACGCGCTCAGCGTGTTCGGCCCAGGCATTGCCCGGCAGCCGCTCCGCGACCACGCCCGGCTCACTCGCATCGGCGTTCGGTCCGCGTTCGCGTGGGCGTTCGTCGGGATCGGGATCCTCGCGGCGGGGACCCTGGGCGTCGCGGGATCCTACCTCCAGGTCTCGGCCGCGCGACACGCGATCGGCCTCGGTTTCGTGACGCTCATGCTGTACGCGGTCGGCGCGCGCGCGCTTCCCGCGTTCCTCGACCGCCATCGCTGGAGCAGCCCCCTGCACGTCGCGACGTTGGTCATCGCGAATATCGGCGTCGCGCTCCGCGTCGTTCCGCAGCTCGTGCAAAGCGCAGAGCTCGACTCGATCATCGGCATCTCAGGGATCCTCGGCTACACCAGCCTGCTGCTGTTCACCGTGAACGTGATCCGCACCCTGCGCGGCCCACGCGCGCCGGTCGCGGTCACGGGTGCGCCCATCCACGTCGATCTCCGCCTCGGCAAGCGCTGACCTAGTGCTTGAAGTGGCGCCGTCCGGTGAACAGCATCGCCATGCGGTGACGGTTCGCGGTATCGATCATCATTTGGTCCCGCATCGACCCGCCCGGCTGGATGATCGCCGTCACGCCCGCGCGGGCCGCGACCTCGATGCCGTCGGGGAACGGGAAGTACGCATCGGACGACATCACTGCCAGACGAGCGTTCTCGCCGGCCTTCCGCACCGCGACCTCGACGGCGACGACGCGTGAGAGCTGCCCGGGCCCGATCCCCACGCTCATGAGGTTCTTCGCGAGCACGATCCCGTTCGAGGTCACGTGCCGCACGCACCGCCAGGAGAAGATGAGATCGGTCAGCTCCTCCAGGGTCGGATGGCGTTCCGTGACGACCTTGAAGTTCGACTCGTCAGCCACGGACTCGTCGGGCGTCTGAACGAGCATGCCGCCCGCGACGCGTTTGTAGTCGAGCATCCCGTCCCCGCGGCGGCCGCGCAGCTGCGGCGCCCAGCCGTTCACCGCGAAGATCTCGAGATTTTTGCGCTCCCTCAGGATCGGCAGCGCGTCCTCGGTGTACGCGGGCGCGATGATCGCCTCGTAGAACGTGTCCTTCAGGGCGTCGGCCAGCTCGCGCGACACCGCGCGATTGACCGCGACGATGCCGCCGAATGCCGAGACGGAGTCACAGAGGAACGCGCTCCGATAGGCCTTCGCGATCTCGACGTCAGACGCGATGCCGCACGGGTTCTGATGCTTCACGATCGCGGCCGTCGGCTGCGTGAAGTCGGAGGCGATGCGCCACGCGGCGTTGATGTCGAGCATGTTGTTGAAGCTGGTGGCCTTGCCGTGCAGCTGCTCCATCGTCGTCATCGCGCCGGCCTCGCCGCGCACGGCGTAGAACGCGGCCTGCTGGTGGGGGTTCTCGCCGTAGCGGAGGTCGCGCAGCTTCCGCAACGAAAGGGTCATCTCGTCCGGGAACTGCACGCCGGCGTCCGTCGCGACCTGCGCGGCGATGGCCGCGTCGTAGGCGGCGGTGTGCGAGAACGCCTCGGCCGCGAGCTGCCGGCGGGTCTCCACCGAGACAGACCCGCGCTCGCGAAGCTCCTCGAGGACCGGCCCGTAGCGCTCGGGCCGCGACAGCACGATGACGTCGGAGTGATTCTTGGCGGCGGCACGCAACAGGCTGACCCCGCCGATGTCAATCTTCTCAAGGAGCGCGTCGCCCGACGCGCCGGAGGCAGCCGCCTCGCGGAACGGGTACAGATTCGAGGCCACCAGGTCGATCGGCTCGATGGCCTGCGACTTCAGCTCCGCCATGTGCGTGTGGTTCGAGCGCCGCGCGAGGATCGCTCCGTGGATGCTCGGATGCAGGGTCTTCACCCGGCCGTCGAGCATGGACGGCGAGCCGGTGACATCCTCGACGGAACGCGCGGTGATCCCGTCGGCCGCGAGCGCGGCACGCGTGCCGTCGGTCGCGATGAGCTCCCACCCGAGGTCCTGCAGCCCGCGGGCGAGCGCGATCAGTCCGGTCTTGTCGTCAACGGAAAGAAGTGCGCGCATGCGTCTCCATCGCTCGAAGCGTGCCCTGGATTCGCCGTAGTATAGGTAGCCCGTGCCGATCGATCTGGGGCATCTTGCCCACCGGTTCATCGAGCCGTTCAACGCCGAGTCGCGCTTCTACTGGCCGGCGGTGATCGCGGTGGGCATTGCCCTCGTCGCGAACATCGTCTGGTACTACATCCCTGTCAGAGGCGTCGCACCGGCCGAACATGCCGCGCGCCCGTGGGCCTTCTGGGCGAACGTGATCACGCTCATCATCGCAACGGTGTTCCTGCTCGCGAAGGCGCCGTTCGTGATCATGGCCCTCGCCTTCGGGATCGACCTCGCGATCCTGGTCTACATCTACGTCGGGTGGCTGCCGCCGCTGGAGGCAGCGTGGATCCGCGAGCGCCGCCGGCAGAAGTACATGCCCAAGCCCAAGCGCCGCAAGCGCTAACCGATCGCGAAGCCGCGGTGACGCGGCTCGGTCGATAGGTCTGCGGCCTCCACCGACTCGACCTCCGCGTGTGCCGGTCCCCGGTGCAGCCACGCCTCGAATTCGGCGAGCGGCGCGGGATCCCCAACGGCTTCCGCCTCGAGGGCGCCGTCGTCGCGGTTCCAGACCCGCCCGGTCAGTCCGAGTCGGCGGCCTTCCTCGGCCGCGCCCGCGCGGAACATCACGCCCTGCACGCGGCCACGCACGATGAATCGCCTCGCACTCATGTGACCTTGCGCCGCAGCACCGCGTCGAGGCCGCGGGTGTTGTCGACCCGATCCGCCGTCGCCCATCCGCGCCGCGCGGTCGCGGCCCCGTACTGCGTCCAGTCGAGCTCCTCGATCGCATGCGCGTCCGAATCGATGACGAGCGTCGCGCCCTTCTCCATGGCCTTGCGGACGGCCCAGTCGGGAAGATCGAGGCGTTCCGGCCCGCCGTTCACCTCCAGCCGGGTGCCGGTCGCCACGGCCGTGTCGATCACGGCGTCCAGGTCGACGTCGTACGGATCGCGTCGCTCGAGCAGCCGCCCCGTCGGATGCGAGATCGCGGTCACGAGCGGGTGCTTCATCGCGCTCACCAGCCGCTGGGTGATCTGCGCGCGCGGTTGGTTGAACGCGGAGTGGATCGACGCGGTCACGATCTCGAACCCCGCAAGGACGTCGTCCGCGTAATCCAGGCGTCCGTCGGCGCGGATCTCGACCTCGGTGCCGATGAGCACGCGGAACGGCGCCAGCTCCTGATTGAGCTTGGCGATCTCCTTCGTGCGCTTCGCGATCCGTTCGAGGTTGAGGCCGTTGGTCATGCCCAACCCGACGGAGTGGTCGGTCATCGCGACGTAGGCGTAGCCCTTGTCCCGGGCCCGGCGGACCATCGCCGCGAGCGTGTCGCGGCCATCCGTCCAGTCCGAGTGCGTGTGCAAGTCACCCTTGAGGTCGTCCACCGTCACCAGCGCGGGCAAGGCGTGCGCGAGCGCGGCGTCGATCTCGCCGTGATCCTCGCGGAGCTCCGGCGCGATCCAGTCCATGCCGAGCGCGGCGTAGATCTCCTCTTCGGTGCGTGACGCGACGGGCGTGCCGCCCTTTTCCTCGCCCACGCGATAGAGGCCGTACTCGTTGAGGAGCAGCTTCTTGCGCAGGGCGTACCCGCGCAGCCGCACGTTGTGCTCCTTGGACCCGGTGAAGTACAGCAGCGCGGCGCCCCACGAAGCGGCGGGGACCACCCGCAGGTCGATCTGCAGGCCGCGCTCGACCGTCACCGAGGACTTAGTGTCCCCATGGGCGAGCACGCGATCCACATTCGGCGCGCTCGTGAATGCGGCCATGATCGGTGCGGCCGCGTCGCTCGCGACGAGGATGTCGACGTCGCCGATGGTCTCCTTCCACCGACGCAGGCTCCCGCAGATGGAGATCTCACCGACGTCAGCGGTCTCCCGCAGGTACGCCACCATTCCATCCGCGGCCGTGCGGGCGTAGTTGATGAGCGAGCGCCCGGTGCGCTGGCGCAATGACGCGATCGACTTGAGGATGTTCTCCTCCGTCTTCGATTGGATCTTCGGCAGGCTGCGCAGGCGGCCGTCCTTCGCCGCCGCCTCGAGCTCGTCGATCGTGGTGATCTTCAGATGCTGGTTGATGAGCCGTGCCGTCGCCGGGCCGACCCCCTTGACACGCAGCAGCGTGAGGAGACCTTCCGGGACCGCGGCCTTCAGCTCCTCGTGGCGTCGGGCCTTCCCGCCCTGCAGGTATTGGGCGATCGCCTCGCCCACGGACGCCCCGACCTTGGGGATGGTCGCCAGATGGCCGGCCTCGTAGATCGTGCGGACCGGATCCCGGAGGTCGCGAATCTCGCGCGCGGCGGCGCGATACGTGACCGCGCGAAAGACGTTCTCGCCTTTCAGCTCGAGGAGGTCACCGATCTCGTCGAGCAGGTCGGCGACCCGGGCGTTCTCTTCGGAGGCGTACTCGCGAGGCACGCGGCGATGCTACCTAGCGCCGGGTGTGAGCGAGCTCCAGCATCGCGAAGGCCTCGTCGATGGCTCCGCGCGCGCGCAGGACCTTGGAGTACTCCGATGCGGCGAGCGTGAGGTCGGCCCGGTCGTCGATGCTCGACAACAGGTCGATGGCCTGTTTGAAGGCCCGATCCGCGTCGGCGGTCTCGCCCCGAGCCTCGCTCGCCGCCGCGACGACCCGAAGGGCGTGCGCCCGTTGGATCTGATCGCCGGCCGCGCCGAGGGTCTTCTCGGCCTGCCGGGCGACGCGTTTCGCCTCGGCGGCGTCGCCGTCGCTCAACAGCACCCGGGCCCGCACGACCTGCGCGACGGCACCCCAGTGCTCGTCCCCAACCTCCGCAGCGCGGAGGATGGTGCGGTCCGCGAGCTCGCGCGCTTGGGCGATGTGGCCGTGCTGGAAGTGGATGGACGCGAGCGACTGCCGCACGTCCAGCTCGAACGCGGTGTCAGCCACGCGTTCGAAGAGCTCGAGCGCGCGCTCGTACCCCGCGATCGCCGGGTCGAGGTCGCCCGCGTCGTAGTGCGACACCGCGATGCCCATGAAGCCAAGGGCCGCGAGCTTGAGCTGGTTCGCCCGCGACGCGGTCGCGAGGCCGGCCTCGTATGACGCGATGGCCTTCGTCGTTCGGCCAAGCCGCCGGTACGTCGTGCCGAGCGCGACGGCGACGCGCGCGCGGAGCCGCGGGTCGAGGATCTCGTACCGCTCGACGATGTCGCGCACGGATTCGAACGCCTCGGTCGCGGCAACGAGCTGACCGGCATCGGCGTACGCCTGCCCGCGCACGTACAGCAGGTGCGCGACATCGAGCGGCTGCTTCGCGACATCGAGCAGCCCGAGGGCTTCACCGACCCGGTCGAACGCCTCTTCACGGCGGCCGAGATGCAGGGCCGCGCTGGCCAGCAGCCGCAGGAATGTCGCGCGCTCGAGGGCGTCGGCGGCCAGGGCGAGACCCGTGAGCGCTCCGTATTCCGCGGCCGGCCAATCGAGGCGCTCGGCCGCCGCTTCAGCGGAGAGGCGGTGGAATGTGACGCGCTTGCTCGTGGCGAGCGGCTCATCGCCGAGGAAATAGTCGAGTGGCCGCCCGAGTGTCGAGGCGATGTGCTGGAGCGAGCGGATCGACGGTCGTACCTGCCCGGATTCGATTTGGCTGATGAATCCCTTCGTGAGCTCGTCCCCGGCGAGCTGCGCCTGACTCAATCCGGCCTCGTGGCGGGCAGCGCGCACGCGCTCACCGAGGGTCTGACCCGGATTCGACACCATGGTCGGACCAGTGCGCATTGACCCTGTGGGTTCAGCCGCCATAATCGCAACGCACGATACCGAACACCGGCCGGTGCCGACAATGGGGAGCGTGGTGTAGATGCGGTCACTCAGAGCGATCCTGCTCGCGATCGTCGCGACCGTCGCCCTCCTTGGCGTCTTCGGATCGGTGGCTTCGGCAGATCCGGGACCGCAGACGGCGGCCGACTGCACGCCGCAGCCCGCCATGCTTGACTCCGACCCAGGGGATCCGGGTATTCCCGACTGAACCGGAGCGTTCCGATAGGCTCATCGCGTGCCCACGGCCTCCACCGATCGCCGTCAGCTCGTCGACATCGACGGCAAGACGTTCCTCTACCAGCACGGCTATCGCTTCGGCAAGGTCACCTATGTGACGCGCCTTCCCCTCGGCCTCAGCCGCACCGTGTGGGCCCCCGGCCACCTCGACGTGAACGAGGTCGAGGCCGTCGTCCGCGGCGACAACCCTTGGATGCTGGAGTGACGCTCTAACGCGCGCCGTCGTGCAGCGGGTCCGCGCTGCGTCGGTCGAGGTCGATGGCGAACGCGCCGGAGCGATCGGTCACGGCCTGGTGGTGCTTCTCGGCGTCGGCTCCACGGACACCGCCATCGACGGCGAGCGGCTCGCCGCGAAGATCGCCTCGTTGCGGATCTTCGATGACGGCAGCGGAAAGCTGCAGCACACGGTCGCGGATGCCGCTGGGAGCGTGCTCGTCGTGCCCCAGTTCACGCTGTACGGCGACGTGCGACGCGGCCGCCGTCCGGACTTCACCGCGGCCGCTCCGCCCGATGTCGGCCGCCGGTTGTACGAAGCGTTCTGCGGCGTGCTGCGCGCGAACGGCCTCACCGTGTCGACCGGCGTGTTCGGCGCGGCCATGCGCGTGCACATCGATGCGGATGGCCCCGTCACGATCATCGCCTCGACGGACCGCTGGACCGAGGGCGAGCTCTAGGAGCTACTGGCTCGCGAGGTCGAGCGCGGCCGCGAGCGTGAGCTTGGCCGCCTTGAGCCACAGGCCCCGGTTCGACACGTTGGCCGGGGTGTCGCTCGTCGTGTGGAACGTGTAGTTGCCGGGGAACGTGGCGTCGTTCTCGCCGTATCGCTGCACCAGTGCCACCGCGGGAATCCCCGCGAGGCCGAAGGGCGCGGCATCGAGGATCGTGTTCCCGTCACCGGCGAACTGGGCGTGCAGCGGCGTGATGCCGATGGCGTAGCGCTCGTTCGCCACGGCGATGGTGTCGCGCAGGCCGGCCGATGCGTTCGTGTACCAGATGAGATCGAGCCGGTCGGTGATCGGATTGAACCCGACCATGTCGATGTTGATGACCGCGCTGTACTGGTACGGCTTCGGGAGCGATGCGACGTAGGCACCGCTGCCCTTGAAGAACAGCTCCTCGCCATCGAAGAACGCCAGGACCACCCGGTGCGTGAGGGTCGCCCGATTCGACGAGAGGATGCGCGCGTACTCGAGGAGCGCGGCGGTCCCGGTGCCGTTGTCATCGGCGCCCGGCGCCGCGGTCAAGGCGGGATTCCAATTCGGCGACCGGTTGGAGATGGAGTCGTAGTGCGCGCAGATCATGATCCAGCCCGCGGTCGGCCCCGCGTTCAGCGGATCGACGGTGACGAGGAGGCTTTCGAGAGCGATGCCCTGATACACGTTCCGGTACGACTCGACCTGCACCCCCATCGCCCCGAGTTGCTCCTTGAGATACGCGAGCGCCTTCGCATGACCGGAATGATGAACGTCCCGGGAAACCACGGACGTCAAGGCGAGCAAATGGTCGTTGAGCTTGTTCATGTCGATCAGCTGAATGAGCGCGGCGACGCCATGCGTCGCCGGCCCGACGGGGGGCGTGCTGGTGACCGCGGATGTGGCCGTCGCCTGGGGCAATGCCGTCCCGGGCAATGCCGTCCCGGCCGGCGATAGCGTTAGCGAGGGAACGGGCGCCGCGCACGAGTCGTACGTCAGGCAAACGGACGTGCTGCATCCGGTCGCGACCAGCATCATCGCGAGGGCGACGGCCAGGATCAGCCGCACGCCGTTAGGAACGGGTGAACTCGCCCGGCGGTGCGCTAATTCAGCGCCCCGACGGGCTCGCCGCGCTTGGCGCGCTCTTTCGCCTTCAGCTCGGCGAACTCCTCGGTCCAGAACTGGATCGAGCCGTTCTCCGCATCGACGAAGACGGTGTCCCCCTCCGTGTATTCGCCGGACAGCACCTTCTGCGCGAGAGGATCGAGGATCAGCTTTTGGATCGTGCGGCGGATCGGCCGCGCTCCGTACACCGGGTCGTAGCCCTCCTTCGCGATGAGCGCCTTGGCCGCGGCGGTGAGCTCGAGGTTGATCTTGCGCTCGGCCAGCCGCTTCGCGAGGGCCTTCGTCTCCAGCTCGACGATCTGCTCGAGCTGCTGTTCGACGAGGCCGTGGAAGATC
The DNA here is from genome assembly GCA_030948585.1 of Chloroflexota bacterium. Lineage (GTDB taxonomy): Bacteria > Chloroflexota > Limnocylindria > P2-11E > P2-11E > UBA4735. The sequence continues at coordinate 5,382 of JALZAB010000065.1, read as the reverse complement.
ACGATCTCGTCGACGCGGTTGAGGAACTCCGGCCGGAATTGCCCGCGCAGTGCGTCCATGACGTGCTTGCGCATGAGCTCCTCGTTCTTGCCGGCGAGCTCGCTGATGAACGCCGAGCCGATGTTGCTGGTCATGATGATGACAACGTTCTTGAAGTCCACGGTGCGGCCCTGCCCGTCGGTCAGGCGGCCGTCGTCGAGGATCTGCAGCAGTACGTTGAAGACATCCGAGTGGGCCTTCTCGATCTCGTCGAGGAGGAGCACGGTGTACGGGCGACGCCGGACGGCTTCGGTGAGCTGGCCGCCCTCGTCGTAGCCGACGTAGCCGGGTGGCGCCCCGACGAGGCGAGACACCGTGTGCTTCTCCATGTACTCGCTCATGTCGAGGCGCACCATCGCCTTTTCGTCGTCGAAGAGGAACTCCGCGAGCGCTTTCGCGAGCAGCGTCTTCCCCACCCCGGTCGGCCCCAAGAACAGGAATGAGCCGAGGGGACGGTTGGGATCCTGCATCCCGGCGCGCGCGCGACGGACGGCGTTCGCGACGGCGGTGACCGCCTCCTCCTGGCCGACGATGCGCTGGTGGAGGTTCTCCTCCATCTTCAGCAGCTTGCCGACCTCGCCCTCGAGCAGCTTTGTGACCGGGATGCCCGTCCACTTGCCGACGACTTCTGCGATGTCCTCGGGGGTCACCTCTTCGGTGACCATCTTGTGCCGCTGCTGCAGCTCGGCGAGCTTCGCCTCCCCGGCAGCGACCTCCTTCTCCAGCTGGACCTGCGTGCCGTATTTCAGCTCCGCGGCCTTCGCGAAGTCGGCGCCCCGCTCGGCCTTCTCGATGTCGGCGCGCAGCGCCTCCAGGCGCGACTTCTTCTCGCGGATCTCGCCGAGCGCGGCCTTCTGGGTGTCCCAATCGGCACGCATACCCGAGCTTTGCTCCTTGAGATCGGCGAGCTCCTTCTCGAGCTTGACCAGGCGATCCTTGCTCGCGGCGTCCGACTCCTTCTTGAGCGCCTCGCGCTCGATCTCCAGCCGGCGGATGGTCCGTTCGACCTCGTCCAGCTCGGCGGGCATCGAGTCGATCTCCATCCGCAGCTTCGAGCCGGCCTCGTCCACGAGGTCGATGGCCTTGTCCGGGAGGAATCGGTCGCTGATGTATCGCGACGAGAGCACCGCGGCCGCCACGAGCGCGCTGTCGAGGATTCGCACGCCGTGGTGCACCTCGTAGCGCTCGCGTAGACCGCGGAGGATCGAGATCGTGTCCTCGACCGTGGGCTCGCCGATGAACACCGGCTGGAACCGGCGCTCGAGGGCAGCGTCCTTTTCGATGTGCTTACGGTACTCATCGAGCGTGGTTGCGCCGATCGTGTGCAGCTCGCCACGCGCGAGCATCGGCTTGAGCATGTTCGCCGCGTCGACGGCACCTTCGGCGGCACCCGCACCGACGATGGTGTGAAGCTCGTCGATGAACAGGATGATCTGGCCCTCGCTCGCCGCGATCTCCTTGAGCACGGCCTTCAGGCGCTCCTCGAATTCACCGCGGTATTTGGCGCCCGCGAGCAGCGAGCCGATATCGAGCGCGAAGACGCGCTTCTCCTTCAGCCCCTCGGGGACGTCGCCGCGCACGATGCGCTGGGCGAGCCCCTCGACGATCGCGGTCTTGCCGACGCCCGGCTCGCCGATGAGCACAGGGTTGTTCTTCGTGCGGCGAGACAGCACCTGGATGACCCGGCGGATCTCCTCGTCGCGACCGATGACCGGGTCAATCTTGTTCTTGCGCGCGAGGTCGGTCAGGTCGCGCCCGTACTTCTCGAGGGCCTGGTACTTGTTCTCGGGGTTCTGGTCCGTGACCCGCTGGTTGCCGCGGATCTCGCGCAGCGCGTTCAGCACGCGCTCGCGCGTCGCGCCGATGCGCCCGAGGGCCTGACCGGTGTACCCCTGGTCCTGGGTCATCGCGAGGAGCAGGTGCTCGGTGGACACGTACTCGTCCCCGAGCGCGTCGGCCTCCTTTTGGGACTGCTGCAGCACGCGGCCGAGGCGCGGCGTTGCCGACAGCTGGACGTTGCCGGACACCTTCGGCTGCCGCGTGAGCTCCTGCTGGACCGCGCTCTGCAGCTGCTGGGGCGACCCCCCCAGCGCCTCGATGACGCTCGGGACGATGCCACCCTGCTGCGCGAGCAGCGTGCCGAGGAGGTCCTCGACGTCGAGCTGCGAGCGCCCGGCCTCCTGCGCAGCCTGCTGCGCGGCGACCAGCGCTTCCTGGGTCTTTTCGGTCATCTTCTTCGGATCGATCATGACTAACTCCCTTAGAGCAGGTGCCCGCGCACGTCTTCGTCCTTGCGACGATCCGCGATCTCGCGCATGCCCTCGCGTTCCTTGTCGCTGAGCTTCGTCGGCAGAACGACCTTCGCGGTGACGAACAGGTCGCCGTAGCCACCGCCGACCCGCGGCATGCCCTGGCCGGCGAGCCGGATGGTCCGGCCGTTCTGCGTCTCCGGTGGGATCCGCAGGCTCACCCGACCCTTCAGCGTCGGGACGGTGACCTCCGCGCCGAGCATCGCCTCGTGCAGTGCGACCGGCAGCTCCATGCGCAGGTCGTCGCCATCGCGCACGAAGCGCGGATCCGGCTTGACCTTCACCTTCAGGTACAGATCGCCGGCCCCGTCGCCGTTGCTCCCGGCGTGGGCCTGACCCGCGAGCCGGATGCGCTGGCCGTCGCGGACGCCGGCCGGGATCTTCACCGTCAGCCTGCGGCCCCTGCCGCCGTCGCCTTCGAGCTCGAGGACCCGCTCGACGCCCTTGTACGCATCGGGGAGCGTGACCTCGATCGGGTACTCCATCTCCGTGTCGGCCGCGCGGGCGGCACGCGTCGAGCGCCGCCGTCCGGCGCCGGCGGTCTGCTGGCCGAAGCCGCCCATGCCACCTGCGGCGCCTGAGCCGAAGACCGAGCGGAAGAAGTCGGAGAAGTCGCTCTCGCCACCGCCGCCGAACGGGCTCGCGCCGGGGGCGCCGGTGTAGACCCACTGGAAGCCGCCGCCATTGCCGCCCTGCTGCGTCGAGCGCCCGCCGCCCTGCGCGAAGCGCTCCCAGTCCGGACCGAGCTGGTCATACCGCTTGCGCTTGTCCGGGTCGCTGAGGACCTCGTTGGCCTCATTGACCTCCTTGAACCGCTTCGACGCGTCCGCCGACGTGTTCACGTCGGGGTGGTACTGGCGAGCGAGCTTGCGGTACGCCTTCTTGAGGTCGGCGGCGGTCGCGTCCTTCTTGACCCCGAGGGTCTTGTAATAGTCCTTGAATTCGACGGGCATGATCGCCCCCTATTAGTTCGGCGGTGGGACCATCGCGGGCCGCGCGGCCTCGATCTGGGCCGGCGTGATGCTCGGCCCCGGAAGCAGCGCGATCTTGAAGACCTCTTCGATGTGCGACACGGGCTTGATGTCGACCGTCTCGATGACTTCCTTGGGTACGTCGACGAGGTCCTTCTTGTTCTTGTCTGGGAGGATGAAGGTCTTGATCCCGGCGCGATGCGCCGCGAGCAGTTTCTCCTTCACGCCTCCGATGGGGAGGACGCGGCCACGGAGGGTCATCTCACCAGTCATCGCGACGTCGCGCCTGACGCGCCGACCGGTCAGGGCGGACACGATGGCGGTGGCCATCGTCACGCCCGCGGAGGGTCCGTCCTTCGGGATCGCGCCCGCGGGAACGTGGATGTGCATCGCGTGATCCTTGAAGAAGCCCTTGGGCACGCCAAGCTCTGCCTGGTGGGCCCGCACGTAGCTGAGCGCCGCGCGCGCGGACTCTTCCATGACCTTCTGGATCTGCCCGGTGAGCACGAGCTCCTCGGTCTTCGATCCCTGATCCATGATCGTCGCTTCGACCGTCAGGACGTCGCCGCCCGCCTCGCTCACCGACACACCGGTGACCGCGCCGACCTGGTCCTCCTCTTCGGCCAGGCCGAAGTCGAACCGTTCGGGTCCGAGGTACGTGGCCAGGTCGCTCGCGTCCACCGTGACGCTCTCGGTCTTGTGCTCGGCGATCTGGCGCGCGATCTTGCGGCAGATCGTGCCGATCTCGCGCTCCAGGTTCCGGACCCCGGCCTCGCGGGTGTACAGCCGGGCCATGTCCTTGAGGGCCGCCTCGGTGAGGATGAGCCGCCCGTTCTCGAGACCGTGCTGCTTGAGCTGGCGCGGCAGCAGGTATCCCGTCGCGATGTGCATCTTCTCGTCCTCGGTGTAGCCGGGGAGACGAATAATCTCCATCCGGTCGCGCAGGGGCGGGATGATCGTGTCCTCAACGTTCGCGGTCGTGATGAAGATCACGCGCGAGAGGTCGTAGGGGACCTCCAGGTAGTGGTCCGAGAACGTGCTGTTCTGCTCGGGGTCGAGGACCTCGAGGAGCGCGGAGCTTGGGTCGCCGCGGAAGTCCGCGCCGACCTTGTCGATCTCGTCGAGCATGAACACCGGGTTCGTCTCGGCTGCGGTCTTCATGTTCTGGAGCACGCGGCCCGGAAGCGCACCGACGTAGGTCCGCCGGTGGCCGCGGATCTCGGCCTCGTCGCGGATCCCGCCGAGCGACATCCGGACGAACTTGCGGCCCATCGCGCGGGCGATGGACTTGCCGAGGCTCGTCTTGCCGACGCCGGGCGGGCCGACGAAGCACAGGATCGGAGCGCGCAGCTCGTGCGAAAGCTTGCGCACGGCCATGTATTCGATGATCCGGTCCTTGATCTTCGGGAGGCCGTAGTGGTCCTCATCGAGGATCCGGGCCGCCTCGACGATGTCCCAGTCGTCCTCGGGCGCCTTCTTCCAGGGCACCGAGATGAGCCAGTCGACGTACGTGCGGATGACGCCCTGCTCGGGCGAGGCCTGCGGGATCTTCTCCAGCCGACCGACCTCCTTGAGGGCCTTCTCCTTCACGTCGTCCGGCATGCCGGCGGCCTCGATCTTCTCGCGAAGCTCGTTGACCTCCGACGTGCCGTCGTCGTCCCCGAGCTCCTTCTGGATCGCCTTCATCTGCTCGCGGAGGATGTACTCGCGCTGCGTCTTGTCCAGCGTCTGCTGGACGTCGCTTTGGATCTTCGCCTTCATCTGCAGGATCTCGTTCTGCTTGGCGAGGAAGACGGATAGGAACCGGAGGCGCTCGACGACGCTCTCCATCTCGAGCAACTGCTGCCGCTGCTCGATGGTGAGGTCCTGGCTCTGCGCGACCAGATCGGCGAAGTGCGACGCGTCATCCGTGCTCTTGGCCGTCATCGCGACCTCTGGCACGATCGAGCCGCCGTTCTCGACGTAGTCGCCGAACAGACCCTTGACGCTGCGGTGGAGCGCCTCGCGCTCGACCGGCTCGCCCGGGATCTCGACGATGGGCTGGAAGGTCGCGCGGAAGTAGC
>JALZAB010000062.1 GCA_030948585.1 Chloroflexota bacterium | reverse complement strand
GCAGCGGCATCTCCGGTGGCGCGGCCCGGGCCTCGGTCTCCGACCTCAGCGCCGGTGGCACCGCCAGCACGATCGCGAGCGACCAGACCGCCGGGACCCGCGAGGGCATCGTCGGTGACCCGGCCTCCGGGACGCGCGCGATCCACGACAGCGACCCGGCCGATCTCCGCGGCGCGGTGACCACCGGCGACTTCGCCGGCAACACCCGAGCGGTCAACGACTCCGCGCCGTTCGACTCACGCTCGACCGTGTCCGACCCGACGGTGGCCGGCACCCGCGCCGTGAACGACAGCGACCCGGCCGACCTTCGCGGCGCGGCGACCACCGGTGACTTCGCCGGCAACACCCGCGCGATCCAGGACAGCGAGCCATTCGACAGCCGCGGCGCGGTCTCGACCGGCGACTTCGCCGGCAACACCCGCGCGGTCAACGACAGCGAGCCGTTCGGCGGGAACGCCGCCATCAATGACCCGTACTCCGGCCAATACCAAGGTGTCTCGCCCGACTTCGAGGGCAGCGTTGCAAACCGCATGGCCGACGCCGGCGACGCGAGCGCGATCCGCTCGATCAACGACGTCGCTCCGTTCGAGGGCAACGTCAACGCTGCCGACACCGATGGGAACGCCCTCCTCGGCGGCGACGCCCGCCTCGACCCCGGCATCGACTCCTCGCACACCGACGCGAGCACCAACACCGGCGAGACCGGCAACGAGCACGGCTGGGGCTAGCCCCGGACTACCTTGGCCTTCGCTGTCGGATGGACGCGGCCCGTGAGGGCCGCGTCCCTTCGTCAGTAGCGGATCTCGCTCTGCAGCACGGTGCGGTCCTTCAGCTGGATGTTCCGGCGGCCGATCTTGATGGCGTCTCGCTTCTCGAGATCCGCGAGCACGCGGTTCACCGACACCCGCGTGGCGCCCACGAAACCGGCGATGTCCTCCTGCGTGAGATCGACGCGGTCGCCACCTGAGGCGTCGGCGAGATCGAGTAGGCATTTGGCGACGCGGCCGGGGAGATCGAGGAACACGAGATCCTCGACGTGGCCGGTGCTGTGACGCACCGTCTTGACGAGGAGGGCAAGCATGCGGCGCATCGCGTCCGGGTTGCGCTCGAGCGTCGAGATGAACTCCTGACGGGCGAGGGCGAGAGTGTGGGTCTCCGTCAGCGCCGTCACGGTCGCAGAGCGCGGGCCCTCGTCGAACAACGCAAGCTCGCCGAAGACGTCCCCGCCACGCTCGAGCGCGACGACCACTTCACGGCCCTGCTCGTCCGGCACCGACACCTTCACCGTGCCGGACGTGATGAGGAAGACCTGCCCTGCAGGGTCGTCACGGTGGAAGACCACCTCATCGCGCGCGAACTGGCGCGGCCGCATCTTCGACGCGAGCCGGAGCCGGTCCTCCGGGCCAAGGCATGCGAACAGGGGACTCTCCCCGAGGAAGTCCGCGACGGTGTTCGGTTCCACGACCGCTGAATAGTGCCGTGCCGGTCAACCGCGGCTCTACCGGCCTCCGGTGAGCTCCAGGAACCGGGGCTTCACTTCGCTCATCGTCCGCTCGATGGTCTCGCGGTCGTACGGCGGCGACATCCCGAACAGGAACCCCTTGACCCCGAGCTTGTGGAACTCCAAGAGCTTCTGGGCGATGTCGTCGGGCTTCCCGAGCACCGCCGGGCGGTTGGGCGCCTCGACCTTGTTCCGCGACGCGACCAGGCGCATGCGCTTGTCCACGGTGTTCAGATCGTCGCGCACGAGCACGCCGCCGCCCGCGGTCGGCGCGATCTCGTTGAAGTCGCGGCCGACATCTTCGCAATGCTGCTTCAGGATCGCGAGCTTGTGCTTGATGACCTCGGCGGTGCCGAAGCCGTGCCACCAGTCGGCGTATCGGGCGGTGATCTTCAGAGTCACCTGTTCGCCGCCGCCGCCGATGAGGATCGGCAGGCGCTTCTGGATCGGCCGGGTGCCCAGGGTCGCGTCGGTGAGCGTGTAGTACTTGCCGCTGTAGCTGACCTTCCCTTTGTCGAGCAGGCCGCGGATGATCCGCGTCGCCTCGCGCAGCTTGGCGAGCCGGATCGCCGGCGTGTCGAAGTCGATCCCGTACATCTTGTGCTCGTGCTCGTTCCACGCGGCGCCGATCCCGAGCACGGCCCGGCCGTTGGTGATGTTGTCGAGTGTGGCTGCCATGTTCGCGAGCACCGCCGGGTGGCGGTACGTGTTGCCTGTGACGAGCATCGCGATCTGCGGCTTCTTCGTGATCGCGCCGAACGCCGCGAGCACCTGCCAGCCTTCGAGGTTCGGACCAGTGACGTCGCCCATGAGCGGCACGAAGTGGTCCCAGGTCATGAGGACGTCCCACCCGCACTGCTCGGCGAGAAGCGCGGCGTCGCGCATCTCGTCCCAGGTCGTGTACTGCGGGTGGAGCTGCAGACCGAAGAAGGTCATCGTTCGCTTCCGAGCGTATAGTCCGGACTCCGATGGCGCTCACGCAGGATCGCACCGACGTCGCGAAGGTCCTCGCGGACACGAAGAAGCACGTCCTCGTGAACTGGTCCGCGCAGGGGAATATTTCCCCGCTCGTCATCACCGGTGCGGACGGGGTCTGGCTCCATTCCGGCGACCGGCGGATCCTCGATTTTTCCTCCGAGCTGGTGAACTCCAATCTCGGTCACGGCCATCCACGCGTCGTACGCGCGATCCAGGAGCAGTCCGCGACGCTGAACTACGTCACGCCGGCCTTCACGACCGAGGCCCAAGCCACGCTCGCGCGCATGCTGGCCGACGTCGCCCCGGGCGACCTGACGAAGACCATCTTCACCACCGGCGGCACCGAGGCGAACGAGAACGCCATCAAGCTCGCGCGCCTCTACACCGGCCGGCACAAGATCCTCACCCAGTGGCGGAGCTTCCACGGTCAGACCCAGGGCGCGATGAGCCTGGGCGGTGACAACCGCCGCTGGGCGAACGAGCCGGGCATCGGCGGCGTCGTGCACTTCCTCAATCCCGATCCATACCGCTCGCTCTTCGGTGACGACGCGCAGAAGGCGCTCGCGCATGTCGAAGAGGTCATCTGGTACGAGGGCCCGACGTACATCGCCGCGATCCTGCTCGAGCCGATCGTCGGGACGTCGGGGCTGCTCGTGCCGCCCGACGGATTCCTGCAGGGATTGCGCGCTCTGTGCGACAAGCACGGGATCGTGCTCGTCTTCGACGAGGTGATGACGGGCTTTGGCCGTACCGGGAAGTGGTTCGCGTCGGAGCACTGGGACACCGTGCCGGACATCATGACCTTCGCGAAGGGTGTGAACTCCGGGTACGTGCCCCTCGGCGGCGCGATCGTGAACGAGAAGATCGCCAAGCACTTCGACGACAACGTGTACTGGGGCGGCCTCACGTACAGCGGCCACGCGCTCGCGTGCGCTGCGGGCATCGCGACACTCGAGGCGTATGAGAGCGAGGATCTCATCGGCAATTCCGCGCGTATGGGCGAGCTGCTCGGCCGCGAGCTCACGGCGCTCGCCGCGAAGCACCCGTCCATCGGCGACGTCCGGGGCCGCGGCTTGTTCTGGGGCATCGAGCTGGTGAAGGACCGGGGCACCAAGGAGATGCTCGAGCAGTGGAACGGGCCGTCGAGCGCGCTCGCGAACGCGCTGAAGGGCGAGCTCATGAAGCGCGACGTCTACGTCTTCTGCCGCTGGAACATGCTGTTCGTCGCGCCGCCGCTCATCGTCGACGAGGACGAGCTGCGCATCGGGGTCAAGGCCATCGACGAGGCGCTCGATCTCGCCGATCGCTACGCGAAGACCGGGAAGCTCGCATAGCCGCGATCGCTCGCCCGGTACCGCACTGGGGCATCAACCTCCCGGCTCAGCACACCACCTGGGCGGAGCTGCGCGATACGGTCGCCCTCGTCGATCGCCTCGGCTTCGACTCCGTGTGGACGTGGGATCACTTCGTTCCGCTCGACGGCGATCCCAAGGGGCCGATGTTCGAAGCCTGGGAGCTGCTGGCCGCGTGGGGCGCGCTCACGACCCGCGTTCGGCTCGGGACTCTCGTGACGGGCAATACCTACCGCAACCCCGCCGTGCTCGCGAAGATGGCCGCGACCCTCGACCACATCACGAACGGTCGCGCGATCCTCGGCCTCGGCGCGGCCTGGCACGAGGGCGAGCACGCGATGTACGGTCTGCGCTTCCCGACGACCGGCGGCCGCCTGGCGCGGATGGACGAGGCCGCGCGGGTGCTGCGCCTGCTGCTGGACGAGCCGGTCGCTGACTTCACGGGCAAGCACTACACGCTGACGACGGCCGTGGCCGAGCCGAAGCCCGTACAGCGGCGGCTTCCGTTGCTCATCGGCGGCGGCGGTGAGCAGAAGACGCTCAGGACGGTCGCTAAGTACGCGGATTACTGGCATGGCCACGGCACGCCGGACGTGATCAGGCACAAGCTCGAGGTCCTCGCGCAGCATTGCGCGGAGATCGGCCGCGACGCGCGTGAGATCACCGCGCTCACGACCGTCCGTCCGGACGTCGTGCTCCGAAACACGGTGAGCGATGTGCAGGCCCAGCTCGAGCGCGTGCGCGCGCGATCCAAGAACCCCGAGCCCATCCAGATGAACGAGATCCACACCGTGGATGCGCTGGTCCAGCGGTGCGCCGAGCTGTGGCGGGCCGGCGCGCGCGGGTTCATCCTGTACTTCAAGGCGCCGTTCGATCACGAGACGATCGAACGCGTGGCGACCGAGGTCCGGCCACGGTTCGCGGAGGCGATCGCGTGACCGTCGTCGTTCGGGCGAGCACGCTCATCGACGGCACCGGCGCGGACCCGGTCCAAGGCCGGTTCATCGTCATCGAGGACGGTGTGATCCAGCGCATCGCATCCGACGCACCGAAGGGTGTCGAGGTCATCGATACGGGAGAGCTCACGATCCTGCCGGGGCTCATCGATTGCCACGTGCATCTTGTGCCCGGGCAAGAGAGCATCCAGCAGCGCCTCCTGATGCCGCCAAGCTTGAACACCGCGATGGCGCTGGTCCACGCGCGTGAGACGCTCGACGCGGGATTCACCACCGTCCGGGACGCGGGCTTCACGACGCGGGGCGTGAAGATGGCCGTCGAGCGCGGCGCGTTCCCGGGACCGCGGATGCGCATCGCGGTCACACCGCTTTCGCAGACCGGTGGCCACGGTGATTCGCTGATGCCCTCTGGCGTGAGCATGGCCGTCGCGGATCCGGAGCGACCCGTCGGGGTCGTCGATGGCATCGACAACATCCGGCGCGTGACCCGCGAGGTCCTCCGGGCCGGTGCCGACCAGATCAAGATCATGACCTCAGGTGGCGTGCTGTCCCCGAACGACGAACCGGGGGCGACGGGCTTCTCGCCGGAGGAGATCGCCGCGGTCGTCTACGAGGCCCACGCCGCGGGAAAGACGGTCATGTCGCACGCCCAGGCGACGCAAGGGATCAAGAACGCGGTGCAGGCAGGCGTCGAATCCATCGAGCACGGCATCTACCTCACCGAAGAGATCTGCGCGGAGATGAAGAAGCGCGGCACCTACCTGGTCGCGACGCTCGTCGCGCCGCAATGGGTGATCCGCCGGGCCGAGAAGGATCCCTCGTCGATGCCGCCGTATGCCGTCCGAAAGGCCCGAGAGGTCGTCGAGGCGCATCAGCGGTCGTTCCGGATGGCGGTCGAGCACGGCGTACGGATCGCGATGGGAACGGACACCGGCGTCGGCCCGCATGGGACGAATGCGGAGGAGATCGCGCTCATGGTCGAGAACGGCATGACCCCGATGCAGGCGATCGTGGCGACGACGAAGACCGCGGCCGAGTGCGCTCGGGTCGACACGCTCGTCGGCGCGCTCGAGCCTGGGAAACGCGCGGACCTCGTTGGCGTGCGCGGCGATCCGCTCGCGGACGTCGCGCTGTTCAAGGACCCGGGCTCCGTCGCCTTCGTCATGAAGGACGGCGTCACGCACAAGCGCGCCTAGATGCGGAGCTGGCAGCCGCCCGACGGCTGGCGGCGCATCACGACCATTGACGCGCACGCGGCGGGCGAGCCGCTCCGGATCGTGACCGGCGGGGTCGACCCGATCCCCGGGGTGACGATGCTCGACAAGCGCCGCTACGCCCGCGAGCACCTGGACGCACTTCGCCGCGCGATCGTGTTCGAGCCACGTGGCCACGCCGACATGTACGGGGCCATCCCGACCGATCCCGTCACCGCGGACGGTGACCTCGGCGTGCTGTTCCTGCACAACGAGGGCTGGAGCACGATGTGCGGGCACGGGATCATCGCCCTCACCACCGCGCTGCTCGAAACGGGCGAACGCGACGGTGACGTCGTGCGGTACGACGCGCCACCCGGTCGCGTCACGGCCCACGCCACACGCGACGGCGATCGCGTGCGCGAGGTAGCGTTCGAGAACGTCGCGTCCTTCGCTGCTGCCCTCGATCAGACCGTCGCGGTCGAGGGCCTGGGCACGATCCGCTACGACCTCGCCTATGGCGGCGCGTTCTACGCCTTCGTCGATGCCGACGCGCTCGGCGTCCGGCTCGATGCGAGCGGCTTCCGGCAGTGCATCGATGTCGGGATGCGCATCAAGCGGGCGGTCATGGCCGCACGTGAAGTGCGCCACCCCGAGGCTCCCGACACTGCGGACCTCTCGTTCCTGTACGGGACGATCCTCACCGGGAAGGCCCACGCCGCGGGCGCGGACTCACGGAACGTGTGCGTGTTCGCGGACGGCGAGGTCGATCGCTCACCGACCGGTACGGGCGTCTCCGCGCGCGTCGCGATCGAACACGCCCGCGGCCGGCTGCGGGTCGGCGCCAGCTTCACGGTGGAGAGCATCCTGGGTACGCGCTTCCGCGGACGCGTGCTACGCGAGACGACGGTCGCCCAGTACGACGCGGTCATCCCGGAGGTGGCGGGCTCGGCGTGGACCGTGGGGCGAAGCGAGCTCTGGATCTCGCCGGACGACCCCCTGCCCGAAGGATTCGTCCTCCGTTAGTCGACCGGCGCCCCTTTCACGCCGCGGAGCTTAGGGGTGATGTCCCGTCCGTACGCTTCGAGCTGCCGCTCTTCGTCGCCGCTCATGAGGTACAAGTTGAACTGGGTCATGCCGGCGTCGGCGAGCGCGTGCAGCTTCTCGATCTGCTCACTGACCTCGCCCGTGACGCAGAAACGGTCCACCGACTCGTCATCCACGAACCCGGCGTTCGATGAGCCGGATTCGGCGTGGTGCTTGTAGTCGTAGCCCGGCCGGTCGCGCACGTAGCCGGTGAGATCGGCAGGCAGACCCTGCTCGCCGTAGCGGCGGACGAGATCGATGACGTGATTGCTCACGAGGGCGGGGAACCAGCGCACCCGCTCGCGCACCTCCGCCTTCGGCCCGACGTGCGCCGGCGCCGCGACCATCACCTGCACGTCGGACAGGTCGCGGTGGGCGGCCCGCGTGCCCTCGCGGAGCAGGCCGACGCACCATTTCACGAGGCTCGGGTCCGCGATCTGGATGACCGCACCGTCCGCGATGCGACCCGTGACCGCGAGGGCCTTCGGCCCGTAGCCCGCGATCCACACCGGCAGCTTGTAGCCCCCCGCCCAGTCGAGCTTGAGCTCCGCGCCGTCGTAGCTGACCGACCGCCCCTCGCACAGGTCGCGGATCGCGTTCGTCGCGGATTCGAGCTCGTCGAGGGTCGTCGGCTTCTTGCCCAGCACGCGGCGGGCGGAATCGCCACGGCCGATGCCGAGATCCATGCGCCCCTTGGACAGGATCTGGAGCACCGCCAGGGCACTCGCGGTGACCGAAGGCTCACGGGTCGCCGGATTCGTGACGCAGGTGCCGAGCCGCAGCACCGTGCTGCTCTGGGCCATGAGCGTGAGCACGACGTACGGCTCCTTCCAGAGGACGTGGCTGTCGAAGACCCACCCGTGCGTGAATCCGCACTGCTCGGCGAGCCGCGTCAGCGACGCGATGCGCTCGAGCGAGTGGTCGGGCTTGAGCGTGAAGCCGAAGTCCATCAGGCGTGCCACTCCACGGTCCGCTCGGCGGTGAGCTTGATCACCAGATTCCCGGAAAGGGGCAGATCGTCGTACTGCGGGTACTTCGCGGTGAGGAGGATGAGCGCCTCGTCGCGCTCGGTCCCATCGGCGAGGACCTCCGCGGGCCCTTCGACGAGCACGTAGGCCAGGTCCTTCCAATTCTCCGTCCACCGATCGACCACGAGCGCCGCGCGCCCGGTCTCCGCGATGTTGCGTACGCGTCGGAGCATCGTCGTGCGTTTGGGCTTGCCGTCGATGGCCGAGTAGATGACCGGCGGGACCCATGCGAAGCACACCGGCACGACGTGCGGCCGCCCATCGTCGCTGGCCGTCGCCAGATGCCCGAGCCGTCCGGTCGCGAGCAGGTCGTCCTTCAGCGGGGCCGCCCTCAGCACCGGCCCACGCTATCAGCCAGACTTCCCGTGGTGCCCGACGTCATGCTCATCCCGATCGACGGCCTTCCCGAGATCAAGCCTGGCGATGATCTGGCGGCGATGCTCATCGATCGCCTCACGGCGGCCACCCGGACATTCCAACGCGGAGACATCCTCGCGGTGGCTCAGAAGGTCGTCTCCAAGTCGGAGGGCCGCATCCGCAAGCTCGCCGACGTCGTTCCCGGCGTCGACGCGGAGCGCATGGCCGCCGAGTCCGGCAAGGATGCGAAAGGGCTCCAGGCCGTGCTCGAGGAGACGGTGCGCATTGTGCGGTGGCAGCGCGGCGTCCTCATCGTCGAGACGAAGCACGGCTTCGTCTGCGCGAACGCTGGGGTCGATCACTCCAATGCCGGGGCCGCCGACACGGTCATCCTCCTTCCGGTGGACCCCGACGGCTCGGCGGCGCGGATCCGCGATCGGATCAGGGAGCTCGCCGATGTCGACGTGCCCGTCGTCATCACCGACACATTCGGCCGCGCGTGGCGCGAAGGTCACATGAACGTCGCCATCGGCATCAGCGGGCTCCCGGCGCTGCGCCGGTACATCGGCGAGTTCGATCCGGACGGCTACGAGATGCGGGTCACGGAGATCGCGATCGCCGACGAGATCGCCGCGGCGACCGAGCTCGTGATGGGGAAGCTCGACCGCCGCCCCGCGGCGATCGTGCGCGGGCTCGAGATGCCCGAAGGGAGCGAAACGGCGCGCACGTACGTGCGCCCGCACGACAAGGACATGTTCCGCTAGGTGTGATTCCCACCGGTTTCTGAGACCACCGGCGTCAGACACGACCTTGCCAATTGGTGTGACCCGAGTGGCAGGGTCGATCCGTGAAAATACGCCGGAATCACTGGCCGAAACAGCGTGGCTCCGCACCCGACTCTGTATCCGCCACGGGCCTCCGACTCGATCCGCTGGCCCGCGCATTCGAGGCCGTCTGACCACGAAGCCACCTGCGCCGCGACGCGGACCACCGGTCGTCGTGGGCCTGGTCGGCACCCGTGGCACGCGGCGGAGGGTGCCGGTCTCAGAAATCGGTGGGAATCACACCTAGGCGGTCGGCGCGCCCCACATGCTGGTCTGGAGCCACTGACCGAGCTCGTCGAGGGGCATCGGCCGCCCGATGTAGTAGCCCTGCGCGTTGTCGCAGCCGAGCTCCCGGAGGCGGTCGAACGTCGCGCGGTCCTCCACGCCCTCGGCGATCGACTTCAGGCCGAGGTTGTGCGCAAGCTCGATCGTCGATCGGACGATGGCCTCGTCGCTGGAGTTCTTCAGCATGGTGAGGACGAACGAACGGTCGA
>JALZAB010000161.1 GCA_030948585.1 Chloroflexota bacterium | reverse complement strand
TGGGCGCGGCGTGGGGCAATCGCGTCGCCCGCCGTTGGGAGCGTGTCGTCGCGCGGTCGCTCGCCGAGCTGCAGATTGCGGCCCAAGATGTTGCCGCGCTGAGATCGGATGCGACGTCGTGACTAAGTAGCGAAAGCCGCGCATCAAAGGCCAGACCAAGGGCCGCTATGCGATCGCCGCCGGGCGCCCTGGCCGATCCTCATTGGCGCTGCGGTTGTCCTCGTGGCGGCGGTCCTCGTTGTGCGCTCGCTCGAGATCGGTGCGCCGGGCGAGCGGATCGCGGTCTCAGGTGTCGGCCAACAGGTACAACGAGGTAAAGGTCGTGATCCAGCCGTCTTCGAACATCGCGCCCGGCACCATCGCGCTCACCGCGTGGGGCTGGCGACAGATGCTGACCTCATACATGACGACCAGACCGTGCGCGCCTGCACAAGGTGCCTTTCGCCGCGTACACGCCTAAGCACACGATCGAAAACACCGGCGCGGACGCCCTCGTGGTCATCGGTGTCGAGTTGAAGCATCCTCGCGGCGGTTGAATCGCCGTTCAGTCTGACCGGAGACCGCGTCGCAATCGGACGGGCGACGGCTACCATCCAACGCAGCGCGGGAGGGTCATTGATGCGTGGTCTGAAGTTGGAAATTACAACCGTCCTCGCGACGGCCATCGTCTTGGCTGCGTGCGCACCGGCGGCACCGTCCGGGCAGGGTGGGACGACCGGCCAGCCCAAGCGCGGTGGCACGCTGATCCTCGCGCGTCAGGGCGAGGTCACGAACCTTGACCCGCACAAGGTTCCGGCGTTCACGTCAGCCCGGGTCTTCGAGCTCGTCTATAGCTACCTGATGCGGCTGGATGAGAACCTTGGCGTCCAGACCGACCTGGCGGAATCAGTGACAACGTCGTCGGATGGCAAGACCGTCACGGTCAAGATCCGCACCGGTGTGAAGTTCCACAATGGAGACCCGCTCACGAGCGCGGACGTTAAATACACGTTCGAGCGGATCATCGACCCGAAGACCGCGGCGGTCGCGCGGTCTTTCTTCGCCGATGTTGACACGATCACCGCACCTGATGCGACCACGGTCGTCTTCAATCTGAAGGCCCCAAACGCCGCGCTCCTTGCGTACATGGCCCATCCAAACACCGGCATCGTCTCGAAGAAGATTGGCGAGGCCAACGCCGACCTCTCCAAGAAGGAGACGGCGATTGGGTCCGGGCCGTTCAAGCTGGCCGAGTGGGTGCCCGACAACTTCATGCGCTTCGAGGCGAACAAGGACTACTACGTCGCAGGCCAGCCGTACCTCGACGGCATACGGATCAACGTCGTTCCAGACGAGTCCGCGATCACCGCGGCCCTGCGCACGAAGGCTGCCGACCTCGGCATCGTCGTTGACGCCAAGGTCGCCCGGACGATGCGGGGCGAGAGCGGGATCACGCTCGATGCGAAGCCGAGCCTCAGCTACAACCTCCTGTTCGTGAACACGAAGCGCAAGCCCTTCGACAACCTGAAGGTCCGGCAGGCGATGGCGTACGCCATCGATCGAAAGGCGATCATCGACGCGGTCGCCTTCGGTGAGGGCGAGCAGACGGGTCCGGTAGCGCCCGGACTCTCGAATTACGCCCTCCCGACGTCGCAGTACCCGCTGTACACGAGGGACGTGGCGAAAGCGAAGCAACTCCTCCAGGAAGCCAACGTCGGGCCAATCGAGTTCACGATGCTCACCCAAACGACCGAGCCGACGTACGCGAAGGACATCGCCCAGCTCGTCCAGGCTCAGCTTGCCGAGGTCGGCGTGAAGATGAACATCCAAACCCTGGAGTTCACTCAGTGGGTCGACCGCTGGCTGAAGGCCGACTTCGATATGGCCCCCGGCCTCAACGGTGGCGGCCCAGACCCGGATTTCTACATCTTCCGGTACTTCACCGACGACGGGAACCTGAACTTCGTGACGAGTTACAAGAATCCGATCTCGAGCGACGCCATTAAGCAGGCCCGGGCGTCGACCGACGTCGCGAAGCGCAAGGAGCTCTATGCGACCGCCCAGAAAGAGCTCGTGAACGGGGTGCCGTTCATCTGGCTCTACGTGGGGCGTGACTACATCGCGACGCTTCCGACGACGAAAGGCTTCATTCACCTTCCGACCGGCTCCGTGATCTACCTGCGGCAGACCTGGCTGGACAAGTAGGGATCGTGGGAGGCTCCGGCCTCCGACGTTCACGCGGGTAGGGCATGGGGCGGTATCTGGCGCAGCGGCTTGCCGGTGCAATCCCGACGCTGCTTGGCGTGTCGGTTCTCACGTTCGCGTTCATCCGGCTCATCCCTGGTGACGCGATCGCTGCGCGGCTCGGCACATCCACTGCGCTGAGCCCGGAACAGCTGTCCAGCATGCGCTCGTACTTCGGTCTGGATCAGCCGCTCCCGGTGCAGTTCTGGACCTGGCTGACCGCCATCGTCCACGGCGATGCCGGTTACTCGATCCGGACCGGTCGTCCGGTGTTGGTGGAGATCGCTCAGCGGCTCCCGGCGACCGTCGAGCTCGCCGGAGCCGCGGCCCTCATCGCGATCGCGGTCGGTGTGCCGCTCGGACTGCTGTCGGCCCTCCGCCCACGCTCGCGGCTGGACGTCATCGCGCGGGTCGGAGGCTTACTCGCCCTGTCGATGCCGAGCTTTTGGCTCGGCACGCTGATCATCGTGATCTTCTCACTCTACCTACGGTGGCTGCCGAACACGGGCGGCTACGTCGAGTTCACCCAGGATCCCCTTGGCAACTTGCGGCTGGTGCTGTTTCCCGCGATCACCCTGGGCCTCGCGCTGGCAGCTGCGACGATGCGCATGACCCGGTCGGCGATGCTCGATGTCCTTGGCATGGACTACGTGCGCACTGCGACCGCGAAGGGCCTGGCGCCGCGCGTCATCGTCCGGCGGCACGTCTTGAAGAACGGGCTCATCGTGGTAGTCACGCTGTTGGGCATCCAGGTCGGGCAGTTGCTCGGTGGGGCCGTGGTCGTTGAGGAGATCTTCTCCGTACCGGGCGTCGGCCGGATGCTTTTGGCCGCGATCGTCCAGCGCGATTACGCGCTGGTGCAGGGCGCCGTCCTTGGCATCGCGATCCTCTTCGTTGGCGTGAACGTCGTGGTTGACGCGCTGTATGGCTATCTGGATCCTCGGATCCGCCTTGGGTAGCCCAGCGCCCGCCAGCGGTTTCGGTTTTCGCGCGATCGCCAGGGCGTTCATCGGCGAGCCCACCGCAGCGATCGGCCTTGGCATGGTGATGCTCTATGCGCTCGTCGCGCTCGGCGTGGACCTCCTGCCGCTTCGCGATCCGCTGGCTCTGTCCTCGCAGCGGCTCGCCGCTCCGAGCGGCGAGTTCCTATTCGGCACCGACGCGCTGGGCCGAGATCTGCTCAGCCGCGTGTTGTATGGAGCGCGACTGTCGATGGAGGTGGCCGTCCTATCCGTCGCCGGGGCCACGCTGATCGGCGGCGTGCTCGGGCTCGCCGCGGGCTACGTTGGCGGGTTGCTCGACCTGATCGTGGGTCGGCTCATGGACGTGTTCTTCGCCTTCCCAGCGATCCTCTTGGCGCTCGGGATCGTTGCCGCGCTTGGGGCGGACCCCAGGAACGTGATCATCGCGATCGCCGTTGTCTACACGCCGATCTTCGCGAGGGTCGTTCGCGCCCCGGTGCTCACGATCAAGGGACTCGACTTCGTGGAGGCTGCCCGGGCAATCGGCGCTCCTCCCGTGCGGATCGTGGCGCGACATATCCTGCCGAACCTCCTGTCGACACTCATCGTGCAGATCAGCCTCGCGCTCTCGTGGGCCGTGCTGACAGAGGGCGCGCTGTCGTTCCTTGGCCTCTCCGCGCAGCCACCAGCGCCATCATGGGGAGTCATGCTGAATGAGGGTCGCCAGTACCTCGAGTTCGCGACGCATCTCGCGATCTTCCCCGGCCTCGCCATCATGGTCGCGGTGCTCGGCTTCAACCTCTTGGGCGACGGGCTCCGCGACGCGCTCGATCCACGGGCCGTGAGGATGGGTTGAGGTAGCAGCCGGGGCGAACGGCTGGACCAGTACCTGAAGGAACCGCAAGAGAAGGAGAAGCGACATGGCCGCTGCGGATAACGTGACGGCAGACCGGTAGGTCCATTTTTCTGCAACTCATTTCTTTCAAGGATCTTTCAAGGAGAGGTCAGGGGTTCGAATCCCCTCCGGGCTACAGTTGTGATGTGTCGCGACATCGGAGACGATGTCTCGCGACATCGTCGACATCAGGCCGACTGCCGCCGATAGTCGCGCGACGGGTCCAGGATCAGCTCCCGCAGCTGCGCCCCGTCCTCGGTGACGATCCGCGCGTCGCGGTCGGCGACCGGGAGCACGATCGGCGTGCCCCGGTGTCGCGTGCCGCCTCAGTCAACCGCTCCTGCCCATCCAGCCTATCGACCTTGCCGTCATCCCCGTCAACGGAGTAGGTTCGCCGCCGGCCAGAATCGGCCAGGGGAGGCGACCGTTGCACGCACGAGTCACTCGGTTCAAGGGCGAGCCAGCACGCATCGATGAGGGCATCCGGAACATAAAGGAGAACATCGTCCCGGGCGCGAAGAAGCTTGCGGGGTTCAAGCACGGCTACTGGCTGCTAGACCGCAAGACCGGTGAGGGACTTACCGTCACGGTCTTTGCGAGCGAAGCAGACGTGCAAGCCAGCGAGGAGGCCGCGAAGAAGCTGCGCGAGCAGGCGGCAACGACCGGCAACCAGGTCACCGGCGTCGAGCGTTACGAGGTCGTCGCCGAGGGCTAGGCTCGAACGGATCCGGAGTGGCG
>JALZAB010000142.1 GCA_030948585.1 Chloroflexota bacterium | reverse complement strand
GTCGGGCTCACTGTCGTGCCGGTCCAGGGCGATCGCTTCGCGCCAACGGCGGCCAGCATCACGACGCTGTTCATGCTCGGCGCGACGGACACGATCGAGGCCGCCGACCTCTCGGCGCTGCACGACTTCGTCCGGCTCGGCGGCACGCTCGTCATCGCGACCGACCTCGGCCTCAACGAGCGCCGGTTGCTCGACGACTTCGGGCTCTCGCCCCGCGGCGCCGCGATCCGCGGTGGCGACGTCGCCGTTCGGAGCATGGCCTTCGCCGTCCCGCCGGTGCGCACGCTGACCGTCGACCACGGGCTCGGCCTCCGGACCGGAGACGACGCGACCGTGCTCGTCCAGGCTGACGGCCTGCCGTTTGTGGCGCTCGCGAGCGAAGGCCGCGGCCGCGTCTTCGCGGTCGGCTCGCTCGCGCCGTTCGTGAACGCGGGCATCGGCTTGTCGGACAACGGCCGCTTCGTGCTCGCCCTCGCGCAAGGAGCGGCACGCATCGGCATCGACGAGTACCACCACGGCGCGCGGCCGGCGCCCGAGTTCACCGCGCTGCTCGTGCAGACCTGGCTCGGTCGGGCACTGCTCGCGATGCTCGGCCTCACCTTCGCGTACCTCGTGCTGACGGGTCGGCGGCTCGGGCCGCCCCTGCCGCTCGATCCGCGGCCACCGCGGTCGAGCCTCGAGTACGTCCGCAGCTTCGCCGGTCTCGCCCGCCGATCGGGGCATGGCGAGATCGCCCGGCGGCGGCTGCGCGACGACCTGCGGCGAGAGCTCGCGAAGCAATCCGGACTCGACCCGCGCACCGACTTCGATCGCGTCGCGAACGCGCTCGCCGCGCAAAGCCCGACCCGGGCCGCGGAGGCCCGCAGGCTGTACCAGGCGCTCGCCGGTAGATTGCGCGACGACGCGCTCGTGCGGGCCGCGAACGATGTGGCGCGGCTTATCCGCGCGGAGGAGACGACGTGACGCTCAAGGAGACCGGCGAGATCTTCCGCGCGCAGGTGCACCGGATCATCGTTGGCCAGGAGGAGACGATCACGCTCTCGTTCCTGGCCCTCTGCCTCGGCGGCCACGTCCTCATCGAGGGCGTGCCGGGCACGGCGAAGACGCTCCTGGCGCGAACGATCGCGCAGCTCGTCGGCGGCACGTTCAAGCGCATCCAGTTCACGCCGGACCTCATGCCCAGCGACATCGTCGGCACCTCCGTCTACGAGATCGCGACGTCGTCATTCCGCATGCGGCTCGGCCCGATCTTCGCGAACATCGTGCTCGCCGACGAGGTGAACCGCGCCCCGGCGAAGACGCAGTCCGCGCTCCTCGAGGCCATGGAGGAGAAGCAGGTCACGCTCGAGGGCGACGCGCGGCCGCTGCCCGATCCGTTCCTCGTCCTGGCCACCCAGAACCCGGTCGAGTACGAGGGCACGTATCCGCTACCCGAGGCCGAGCTCGACCGCTTCCTGTTCAAGGCCGTCATGCGCTACCCCGAAGGCGCCGAGGAGCACGCCATCCTCCGGGCGCATGACGCCGGCCAGCCGCTCGCGGACGTGGCCGGGCTCGGGCGGCTCCCGTCCGGGGCGCTCGCGGACGCGCGCGCCGAGGTCGATCGGGTCACGGTCGAAGACTCCGTCGTCGATTACGTCGTGCGCATCGTCACCGAGACCCGCAAGTCGCCGGACCTCCTGTTGGGGGCGAGCCCGCGTGCCGGTGTGCACCTCCTGCGTGCCGCCAAAGCCGCGGCGGCCCTCGACGGCCGCGACTTCGTCACGCCCGATGACGTGAAGTCTCTCGTGCCGCCGACCTTGCGGCATCGCGTCGTGCTGAAGGCCGAGGCCGAGATCGAAGGCCTCGACCCGGACGCGGTGCTCCGGCGCGCCCTGTCGCGGCTCGATGTGCCCCGGTGAGCGCGCGGTCCCTGCCCGGCGTGGTGCCGCGGCCGCGCCTCCTTGGACTCACGCTTGCCGCCGCCGCCCTCCTCGCGCTGGGCACGCTGTCTTCGGTCTTCGTCGCGCTCGCCGCCGTCGTGCTGGTCGCCACGATCGGCCTCGCGATCGCCGACTACCGCCTCGCGCCGCGGATGGGCCCGTCGGACGTGTCGCGCGTCGCCGAGCCGCAGCTGATCATCGGCGCGCCGAACCGGATCGGCCTCGCGCTGCGCAATCCGACCCCGCGCCCGTTGCGAATGCGCGTGCGCGATGAGGTCCCGGTCTCGTTCGCCGTCGCGCCGCGCGTGTCGGCCGCGGTGCTCGACGCTGGCGGGGCGCAGACCGTCGAGTACGTCGCGCGTCCGCGATACCGCGGCTCGTTCCGGTTCGGCGCACTGCATACCCGGCAGCGCGGGCCGCTCGATCTGATCGAGCGCCAGAGCGACATTCCCGCCGACGCCCCGGCCCACGTGTACCCCGACCTGCGGGAGATCCGCCGCTATGAGGTGAGCCTCCGCCGCGGCCTCGCGTACGACGCTGGCCAGCGGCGCGCGCGGATCCCCGGTGCGGGCAGCGTGTTCGAGCGGCTGCGCGAGTACGGACCCGACGACGATCCGCGCTCGATCTCGTGGGCCGCCACCGCGC
>JALZAB010000122.1 GCA_030948585.1 Chloroflexota bacterium | reverse complement strand
GCCGATAATCGACGCGGTGAACCTCGGCTTCCTGGATGGCCGGCGCGTCTACCCCGGCCGGCTAGTCGCGGCGGCGGTCGTGCTCCCGGTGCTGTTGCTCGGCGCGCTTCTCGCGCTCGACTACTGGGTCCTCGAGCCGTCACTTCCCTCGGTTGAGAGCCACCTGGTCCTCCTCGCCATCGGGGCGGTCGGCGTGGCCACGTTCTCCATCGTCATCCTCGCGCGGCTCGGCGAGCTTCATGAACGCGAGGTCGCGCAGTCGCGGCGGCTGCAGGCGCTGAATGAGGCAGGCCTCGCGCTCAGCGCGGAGCTCGAGACGGAGACGCTGCTCCACAAGATCGCGGAGCTCGCGCGGGTGGTGGGCGACGGTGCATACGCCGCGCTCGGTACGTTCGACGAGCACGGCGTGGTCACCCGCTTCTATACGTCGGGCATCGGCGCGGAGGATCACGCGCGGATCGGTCATCTCCCGGTGGGGAAGGGCATCCTCGGCCTCCTGCCGCGCGCGGGGCGGCCGATCCGGCTGCGCAATCTGCACGACCACCCGGCGTCCGTCGGCTTTCCCCCGAACCATCCGCCGATGAAGAGCTTCCTCGGCGTGCCGATCAGCTGGCGCGGCGAGAGCGTCGGCAACCTCTACGTCACGGAGAAGCGGGGCGCCCCGGAGTTCACGGTCGAAGATGAGGAAACGCTGCTGACGCTCGCCGCGCAGGCGGCCATCGCGATCGAGAACGCGCGCCTGTACTCCCAGACGAGCCGGATCTCGACCCTCGAGGAGCGGCACCGGATCGGGATGGATCTGCACGACGGCGCGATCCAGGTCCTCTACGGCCTGAGCCTGCAGCTGGAGGATGTCGCGGAACGGGCCGAGACGGCGCCGCACGAAGTGAAAGCGCAGCTCGGCCGCGCGGTGGACCGGCTCAATGCCGCGATCGCCGACCTGCGCAACTACGTTCTCGGTCTCCGGCCGATCCGCGGTTCGGACCGGCCGCTCCGCGAGTCGCTCCCGACACTGGGCTCGCAGATCGCGACGAATGCCCTGCTCGACGTGGACGTGGAGGTCGACCCCGCGGCCGAAGCGGCGCTGGATCAGGCCGGGCGTGAGGCCGTCTTCTACGTGGCCGCCGACGCGCTCGCGAACGTGGCGCGTCACGCTCGCGCGCGACGCGTGCGGCTCGCGCTCCGTCGGGACGGCGAGGCGGTCGTCCTGCAGGTCAGCGACGACGGCGTCGGCTACGACACCTCGAGCGCCGTCGGCGGTCTCGGTCTGCGCAACATGCGCGAGCGCGCGTTCAATGCCGGGGCGCGGCTCGACGTCACGTCATCGCCAGGGGCCGGGACCCGCCTCGAGCTGCGGATCCCGGATCGGAGCGGGGTGGTGGCGTGAGCACTCGTGTCCTCATCTGCGACGACCACGAGGTGGTCCGTGAAGGCCTCATCGGGCTCATCGGCCGGCAGGCGACGATGACCGTCGTCGGCGAAGCCGGCACCGTCGCGGACGCGATCGCGCTCGCCGCCCGGGTGAAGCCCGATGTCGTGATCATGGACGTGCGGCTTCCCGATGGGAGCGGCGTCGAAGCGTGTCGCTCGATCCGCGAGGCGGACGCGAACGTCAGGGTGATCATGCTCACGTCCTACGCCGATGACGAGGCGCTGTTCGCATCGATCATCGCGGGTGCGTCGGGCTATCTGCTCAAACAAACGCGCGGCCAGGCCGTCGTCGATGCCATCACCGCCGTCGCCGCGGGACGCTCGCTGCTGGACCCGGATGTGACCGGAAAGGTCCTCGAGCGTCTGCGGGAGACGCGTGCGGAAGATCCAGTCCTCGCATCGCTGACCGAACAGGAGCGCAAGGTCCTGACCGGGCTGGCTGAGGGCAAGACTAATCGCGACATCGGCGAGACCCTGTTTCTGTCCGAGAAAACGGTGAAGAACTACGTGAGCCGGATCCTCGACAAGCTTGGCCTGTCGCGCCGCGCTGAGGCCGCCGCGTACATGGCGAAGCACAAGCCGCGGCTCTAACGACGCCTGGGGGCCG
>JALZAB010000116.1 GCA_030948585.1 Chloroflexota bacterium | reverse complement strand
CGAACATCATCCCCGACAGCGCGGTCATGCAGATCGACATCCGCACCGTGCCTGGCGAAGAGGGCCCGCAGGTCCGCGCGATGCTCAAGGAAGCGATCGGCGACCTGTGGGATCAGGTCGAGATCGTGGACGAGGATCCCAACCCCGCGAGCACCTCCGAGACGAACACGCCGATCTTCGACGTGATGCGGAGGGTGACCCGCACGGTCATGAAGGGCGCGGAGATCGTGCCGTCGTTCACGATCGGGGCGACCGACTCACGGTTCTTCCGCCGCAAGGGCGTCCCGGCGTACGGCTACAGCGTGTACAGCAAGAACATTCCGTTCGCCGAGTTCATCACGATGTTCCACGGCCGCAACGAGCGGATCGACCAGGAGTCATTGCAGCTGATGCTCGATCTGTATGAGCAGACCGCGCGCGAGTACCTGGGCTGACCGACGCGCGTCTTGCCGGGATGCTGCTCATTGCGGCGGCGGTCGCCGGGGTCTTCGCCGCGTCAGTGCCTCCGCCCGCATCTTCCTCTCCCCGCAGCCCGAATACCTGCGGCTGGTCCGTGCATACGAATGGCGCTGGCGCGCCTCGACGTGGGGCTTCGTGGTGTCAACGGTGCTGATGGCGATCGGCTTGCTGCTCGTCGTCTCGGCGGCCCTTGGCGGCCGAAGCTACGGCCTGGCGTCGTTCGCGGTCTTCGTTGTCGTCGCGCCGTGCTGGCTCGGCGCACTGGCGCTCCGGCTCGACCTCACCGTCGCCACCGCGCGCGGAACCGTCGACACCGCCTGGTACGGGGCGATGGGGAAGTGGAGCGGCTCGTTGTGGGCCATCTTCATGGTCGGCGGGCACACGGCGGTCGCGCTGCTCGGCGCGTCCTTCATCGGAGATCCGCGCGTCCCGGCCTGGACGGCATGGACGACGTGCGTTCTCGGCACCGTCGAAGCCGTCTCGTTCTGGACCGGCTGGCCGCGGGTGAAGTCCCTCGGGATGCGGAGCATGTTCGAGCTACCGGTGCTGATACCGCTCGTCCCGTTGATCGTCGCGGTCCCGCCTGCCTTCGCGTAGGCTCTCGAGCAGCTCAGCGCGGAGGATCGACTTGGCGAAGACAGTGCTCACGACGACCACCACGACGAGCTGCGCGTGCGGTGCCTGCTGCGGCCAATGCTGCTCTGGGACGAAGACCGAAAAGTCGAAGTAGGACCGATCGCGCGCTAGGGCGCGCGCCAGCTCCGTCTACTGCGAGCCGAGTTCGTCCGCTGCGGATCCGACCACTTGCGCGACTGACGCGCGGGCTGCTTCCCGGCGGTCGGCGTGGTCGGAGCGGCGGTCTGGGCGAGACCGGCCTCGATCTTCAAGCGCTTCGAGCTTCCAGGCCGGCCACCCTGACCGGTGGGACGGGCCGCTCGAGAGATCCTTCAGGTCCCGTAGAGGTCGAGCACCTCGCGACGGAACGTGACCTTGGCCTTCTTCTTCAAGACCTCGAACTCATCCACGTCCCATGGACCAACGAATGTCACTGCGACGCCCTGCTTGCCGGCGCGGCCGGTGCGGCCGACGCGGTGGGTGAACGTGTCCGGATCCTCAGGGAGGTCGTAGTTCACCACGTGGCTGATGTCCTCGATGTGCAGTCCGCGGGCGGCGACGTTGGTCGCCACGAGCATCGGCAGCGATCCGTCGCGGAACGCATCGAGCGTGCGCTCGCGCTCGCGCTGGCTCAGGTCGCCATGGAGCGCCTCGACCTTGTGGCCCCGCCGCTTCAATGACTCGACGAGCTTGTCGACGCCACGCTTCGTGTGGCGGAAGAGCAGGACCTGGTCGATCTCGTACTTCTTGAGCAGCTCCTCGAGCGCCTTCACCTTGTCCTCGTCGAGGACCTCGATGTAGATCTGCTCGATGGCCGCGAGGTTCATGCGCTCGGGCTCGATCGCGATCTGCGCCGCGTTCTTCGTGAAGCGCCGCGCGAGATCCTGCACTTCGCCCTGCAGCGTCGCGCTGAATAGCGCGGTCTGCCGGTTCGTCGGGCATTTGCTGAGGAGCCGTTTCACTTCGGGCGCGAAGCCCATGTCGAGCAGGCGGTCGGCCTCATCGAGGATCACGACGCGCAGGGCCGAGAGGTCCAGCGTGCCGCGCTCGATGTGATCGAGGAGCCGGCCAGGTGTGCCGACGACGATGGTCGCGCCGCGCTTGAGAGCGCGCTCCTGCGGGACGTACGACACGCCGCCGTAGATCGCCACCTCGCTCGAGTGCAGGTACTTGCCGAGCACGCCGAACTCGCGCGTCACCTGGACGCAGAGCTCGCGCGTCGGCACGACGATGAGCGCCTGCGGCTTGCGCAGCCCGGGCTCGATGAGCTGCAGGATCGGGATGGCGAATGCCGCGGTCTTGCCGGTGCCGGTCTGGGCCTGGGCCAGCACGTCGCGGCCTTCGAGCATCAGGGGGATGGCCTTCGCCTGGACAGGCGTCGGAGCCATGTAGCCAAGATCGTCGATCGCTCGCGCCACTTTGGGATGGATGGTCAGGTCGCCGAATCGTCCCACGTCGACCGCGGGAGCTGTCTTTTCTGGTGCCAGGGTCAAATCTTCTCCAACCGGACTATGAAAAAAGGGCTCGACCGACTTCGGTCCAGCCCCCCACGAGTGCCCGATGTCCGTGTATGTACAAGCCGAAGTGTATGGGTTTTGGGGGTCAAAAGCGAGGCCTCATTCCTCGCCCCGGCGGTGTCGAAGCTCGGCCAATATCGCGGCCGTAGAGGAGGTGCCGAGGCGGCTCGCGCCGGCCTCGATCATCGCGAGGGCCTCATCCAGCGTCCGAATGCCGCCCGACGCCTTGACCCCGAGCTTCGTGCCAACGGTCTCCCGTAACAGCCGCACGTCGTCGACGGTCGCGCCCTCCGGCCCGAAACCCGTCGATGTTTTGACGAAATCGGCGCCGGCGGCGGCGGCGATCTGCGCGGCGATGACCTTCTGCGCATCATCCAGGTAGCTCGTCTCGAGGATCACCTTGACCAGCGCCTCGTTCGCGTGCGCGAGGCCGACCACGGACGCGACCTCGCGCTCGATCGTCGCGTAGTCCTTGTCGATGAGGGCCCCGATGTTGATGACCATGTCGAGCTCGGTCGCGCCCTCGTGCAGCGCATTGGACGCGGTGGCGACCTTCACCTCGGGCGATTGACCGCCGTGCGGGAATCCGATGACCGTCGAGGTGTCCACACCGGTGTCCTTGAGCAGCCGCGCGGTCACCGGGACGTAGAACGGCTTCACGCAGACGGACGCGATGTTCTCCCTGCGCGCGATCGCGCATGCGTCGACCACGTCCCGCTCGGTCTGGGTGGGCTTGAGCACGGCGTGATCGATCATCGCCGCGAGCGCGGGAACGGTCGGCAGATCCATCGCGACCAGTATCGACCTCTATGCTCGATGGATGCCCGGCTCCTTCCGCATCGCGCGTCTCTTTGGCATCGAGATCCGCATCCACGTGTCCTGGCTGATCATCTTCGGCCTCGTGTTCTTTGGCCTCTGGCAAGGCCAGTTCCAGGGCACGGCCTGGTCGGACCAGAAGCGGCTGATCATCGCGGTCATTACGGCGCTGCTGTTCTTCTGTTCAATCATCGCCCACGAGCTCTCGCACTCCCTGGTGGCCCGCCGGTTCAAGATGAAGGTGTCCTCGATCACGCTGTTCCTGTTGGGCGGGGTCGCGAACCTGACCCAGGAGCCACCGACCGCCAAAGCCGAGTTCTTCATGGCCGCGGCCGGCCCTGCGATGAGCGTGGTCATTGGCGTCATCGGTCTCGCGATCGGCGGGGGCGATGTCCCGTTCGTCAACATTCCCGTTCCTGGCCTCCTCGACATCCGGAACGTTCCGTCGCTCGACGGGCTCATCGCCGTGGCCAGCTACATCGGCACGATCAACCTCGCGCTCGCGGTATTCAACATGCTCCCGGGGTTCCCGCTGGACGGCGGCCGGGTCCTGCGGTCGATCATCTGGGCGATCCGTGGCGACCGCGCCAAGGCGACGCCGATCGCGGCGCGTGGCGGGCAGCTCGTCGCGGGATTGTTCGTGCTGTGGGGCCTCGTGCAGTTCACGGACGGCCAGTCGCTATGGTTCTGGCCGCTCCTGCTCGCGTACTTCCTGTACAACGCGGCAACGCAATCGATGCGTCAGGAGCGCCTCGGCGGCCTT
Organism: Chloroflexota bacterium; assembly: GCA_030948585.1. GTDB lineage: Bacteria > Chloroflexota > Limnocylindria > P2-11E > P2-11E > UBA4735. The sequence continues at coordinate 1,821 of JALZAB010000116.1, read as the reverse complement.
GTGGCCGGCACGCAGGTCGCACCGCTCATGAACACGACATTCGTCGCGGCCGACCCCCGCGCCTACGTCGCGAACGTCGTGCGCGACCTCATGCTCCCGCGGAATCTGCGAGCGGTACCCGTGGTCGCCGATCAGAGCTTCCTCGGCCTCATGACCGCCGAGGACGTTCGCAAGCTCGATCACGAGCATTGGTCCACGACGCCGATCGACCAGGTGATGACGCCCAGCGAGCGCCTCGCGAAGCTCGCGCCCGAAGACGACCTCGGCCAGGCGCTCGCGCGATTCGGCGACGCGACGGTCCTGCCGGTCGTCCGCGACGGCCGCCTCGTCGGGCTGCTCGATCGCGATGGGGTCGTGAACTACATCCGGATGCGCGACATGTTCCGACAGGCCGGGCGGTGACCGGCTAGCGGCCCGCGAGTCGCTCGACCACGGGCGCGAAGTCATCGAGCCCGCTGCCGACCATGATGTTGCTGATCCCGAGCTCCTCGCGCAGGCGCCCGAACTTCTCGACGAGCTGATCGACCGTGCCGATGAAGACGTGCGGCGAGTCCAGCAGGTCCTCGACGGTCAAGCCGCTCGGTGCCGAGGTGTTGAGGCGCGCGAGCAGCTCCTCCGCCGCCTTCTTGGGCGCGGCCGTCACCGATGCCGGGCGGAACGCGGGATACGTGTTCAGCTCGAGCTGATCGAAGCGCGCTCCGGCCGCGTCCGCGACCCACTGAACCTTCTCCCGCGTCGCCTCGAAGGTGCAGCTCTGGAACCCACCGAGCTTGGCCCCGATGCGCGGCGCGAAGCCGACGATCTGCGCCTCCCGCCCGGCGAGACGGAGGACCCGCTTGCCACCACCGCCGATCAGGATCGGCGGGTGCGGCCGCTGCACCGGCTTCGGGCGGCCGTCCATCTCGGTGATCGTGTAGTGCCTGCCCTTGAACGTGAGCCTGTCGTCGCCGAACAGGCCTTTGAGCACCGCGATCGCCTCTTCCAGGCGCGACACGCGGGTCGGCACCGGTTCGAACGGGAGCCCGCTCGCCGTGTATTCGGGCTCATTCCACCCCGCGCCGATGCCGATCTCGAGGCGGCCCTCGCTCAGCACGTCGAGCGTCGCCAGCTCCTGGTGGAGCACGGCCGGATGGCGCAGGTCGTTGTTCAACACGAAGTGGCCGATGCGCAGCTTCTCGGTCGCGGCCGCGATGGCGGCGAGGGCGATGTTCGGGGCGAAGACGTTCAGCAGGCGGTCGGACAGCACGTACGCGCTGAAGCCAACGGCCTCCGCATGTCGCGCACGCTCCGCCAGCGCCTTCGCGCTCGTCGGCTCGCCGCCGCTGACGCTGAACCGGAATGGCTTCCTGCTCACGCGTGCGTCGCGAGCCATGTGCGCAGCGAGGCCCGGGCCGACTCCTCGCGATCGGGCCGATCGTTCTCGCGGAAGTACGCGACGCCGGCGAGCGGGACGTACAGGTCGTACAGCTCCGCCCGCGCGCGAAGGTCGGGTCCGTACGGCTCGAGCCCGCCGTAGGCGGCGTTGAACGGCGCCTCCATCGCCGGCCACGCGCCGAACGTCGTCGCGCGAAGCCGCGCGAGGTCGAGCAGCGGATCGCGTCCGCGGGCGCGCTCGAAGTCGACGAGGGCGACGAACTGCCATCCGTCCGCGCGGCGCTCGACGATGATGTTCTCCGCCGACGGGTCGTCATGGCTGAGGCGACGGGGCACGTCCTCGAGCGAACCGCGCCGCGCGTCGTAGTAGGCGACGATGCGTTCGACCGCGGCCTTGTCGACGGCGTCCAGCACGAAGCATTCGGCCAGCCGTGTGCGGAACCGGTC
>JALZAB010000085.1 GCA_030948585.1 Chloroflexota bacterium | reverse complement strand
GTGAAGACGACGCTCGTGCCGGCTGAAGCCGCGTTCAACCCAGTCCGGGCCCGCGGCGTGGCTGGAGCAGAGGCGGCGAACAGTGGGTTTGCCATCATGGCCCTGAGCACGAGCTGCGCAGGCCCAGCGCTGACCGTGTCCCCGAATGAGGACGTCCACGTGTACGGCGGCGGGATCATCTCGAACTCCTGCAACACGTCCGCGGTGAGCGGGTTCAGCTCGGGCCAGGATCTCCGGATCTGCGCCCCGCTTCCTGCGCCATGCACCCCGAACACGTACACATTCAGCACGGTCGGCGGAGTCACCGGAAACACGTTCCCTGCCGGGGTCACGGTGGCGACTGGGCAGGGCGCGGTCCCCGACCCCTTCGCCGGGTATCCAAAGCCGGACGGGAAAAGCTACAACGGAGTCGCCACGCTTCCGACGAATCCTGCCAAGATCGGGGGCACCAATACCGCGCCCGAGGGCATCTACACCGGATCGCTCAGCGGCGTCAACCTCTGTCACGGGATCTACATCCTCAAGGGGGGCGGCATGGGCGGCGACATCGCTCAGGACACGAACGTGGCGCACCTCGATCCGAACACGGCAACTCCCTGCGACGGCAAGGTGCTCATCTTCAACACGACGAGCGGCTTCCCCGCCACGACGGGCACGTGCTCGGGGATGGGCGCCAATGGCAACCATCCCATCACGTTCCGACCGATGACCACCGGCCCATACGCGAACATGGCGCTGTACGAGGATCCGAACTGCCTTGCCACCGGCGGGCTGTCGATCGGCGGCAACAACACGATCGATGTCGGCGGCACGATCTACCTGCCGCGCGGCACGATCAGTCTGAACGGCAACCCCGCGACGATCGATGGCGGCCAGATCATCGCGAGCATCATCAACGTGCAAAACGGCAACCTGAACGTTACGTTCGACCCGGCCACCACCGCGACGCCGATCCTGCCGCGCCTCGCGGAATAAGCCGCTAGATGCCGATCTCCGCCGCTGCCAGCGGCGGCGGGATCGAGCCGCAGCCGAGCAGTGCATCGTGGAACGCCCGCATGCCGAGCCCCTTCGCCGCCGCCCGCCCGCGGAGATCCAAGATCGCGGCCCGGCCGAGCGCGTAGCTCGAGGGCTGCAGCGGATTGAGCGTGTACCGGCGGCACTCGCCCACCGCGTTCGGCCGCTCGAGCTTCGGCCCGTCCATCATGAAACGCACCGCCTGCTCGAACCCGAGCGCCCCGGTCGATAGCCCCACATCGACGCTCACCCGCGCGGCACGCCACAGCAGGTCCTTCAACCGGAGAAGCCGCGTCTCCGGATCGTCGAGGAAGCCGAGCTCCGTCATGAGCTCTTCCACGTACAGGCCCCAGCCTTCGATGAACACGTTCGAGCGGATGGCCCTGCGCGCGATCGACGGGTGGTCTGACGCGGTCGCGAGCTGCAGATGGTGGCCGGGGTAGCCCTCGTGGCAGGCGATGACCGCGATGCCCTTGCGCGGATGCCCCGAGAGGCGTTCCTCCTTCACGGTCTCCGGCTCGCCATCGCCCGGGAGGGTCACCCAGAACCGGCCGCGTCGTGACCGCTCGAACGGGCCGGGCTGCACGTACGCCGCGTACGGCAGCGTGGGCCGGGCGAAGTCCGGCATCGCCTCGACGGTGAGCGACTCGCCCGCGGGGAACCCCGCGAGGTGCGCCGTGTGGGTCGCGTCGCGCGACCGCTCCATCTCCGTGCGATACGCACCGACGAGCTCTTCCGCGGTGGGATGATCCTTCCGCAGCCGGTCCACGCTGTCGCGCCAATCGCTGTCGCCCAAGTCCTTCGCCGCCGCGGCCAGCCGCGCGGCCGTCTCGGCGTAGAGCTCCTCGCCCCACGTCTTGAGGGAGGCGGCGTCGTGCGGGAGGAGCTCCTTGTCCCGCAGGAGGGCGTCGAACGCATCTTGTCCGATCGCGAAGCTCCCCTTCGCGCGGCGCATGAGGTCGTCACGGAGCCACGCGGCGTACTGGTCGAGGGCATCGCCGGCCCGCTTCCCCGCCCCGGTGAGCGCGGCCTTGGCCTTCGAGCCGGCGGGCGCGAGCGACGGGAGGATCGCCCGCACGAACGTCGCGCCGGCGGTGGCGCTCTCGCCGGCCACCACGACGTACACCGGCGGGACGCGATCGGCGTCGAGGTTCGCCACCGCGTGACGGAGGGCCTCGGGCGCCTGCTCCAGCCGCTCGGCGAGAGCCCCGAGACGGGTCTCGACGTCGCCCTCCTCCCGAATGAGCGCGTAGTAGGCGCCGCGCGTGATCGCGTCCGAATAGAGGGACGGCTGCCGGGTGTGGCGCTCGAACGGCCGCACCGCCCGCTCACCACGCAGTTCCCCGAGGACCAGGGCCAGGTCGGTCTGGGCCTGCGGGCTCCATGTCGCGGCGTCGTACCCCTCGAACGTCGTGAGCCAGCGGTCGGTGAACGCGTCGCGCGCGGCGAAGCCGTCGGCGCTGAGGTCAGCCAGCCGTGCGTCGTGGTCGTGCAGGCCGGCGATCGTCGCGGCCGTTGGATCGAGCGCGAATCGATCGCGGACGAAGACCTCGACGTGCTGCTCGAACGCACGCTCCTCGCCTACCATCAGCGACAGTCTTTCAGGTCGCGTGGGAGAAGGGCATGACGGTCGCGCGCTATCCGGACTGCACCGCCTGCGAGGCGCCGTGCTGCACCCGGCAATTCA